>CAWBCB010000138.1:0-7613 GCA_963787095.1 uncultured Cytophagales bacterium
CCGGGCCGCAGCTTTGTAGGTTTCTGAAATAGGAATCAATTGATCAGCAATTTTTATTCTACTTCGCTCAATGGATATAATCTTATTGAGGGCAACCATATAGGATTTGTGTACTCTGCAAATGAGGTTGGGAGGGATCATTTTTTCAAACTCGCTGAAGTTCTGAAGGGTCATGATTTTTACATTTTTATGAATCGTATGTATTCTACGGTAATCTCTCATACCTTCAATGTATACGATCTCATCGATCATGATTTTCTCCAGCCGATTTTCAGTTTTTACAAAAATGAAATCTGGTTGAGCTTCCGAAGCGTGACGAACTAAATTTACCTGAGCCTTATTTACGGCCTGTAAAAAACGATTAAATGTAAATGGTTTTAAAAGGTAGTCTGTTATCTGTAATTCATACCCCTTCAAAGCATATTCTTGATAGGCAGTAGTAATGATTACCTGGCTGTTTATTTTTGAACTCTCTAGCAATTCAATACCCGATAACTCATCCATGTTAATATCCAGGAAAAGTAAATCGACTTTGTTATTGTTCAAATAAGCTAGTCCCGTAAGGGCATTGTCGAACGTAGCGCTTAAATGTAAAAAGGGAACCTTGGTTACAAAGTCTTTTGTCTTTTCCAGCGCAAGGGGTTCATCTTCAATAATGATGCATGGGTATTTAATCATTGGGAATCGTTAAATGTACACTATACAGTTCATCAGTCTTGGATACCTCCAACGTATGCCTTCCGGAATAAATAAGATCCAGTCGTTTTTGAATTAACTGATTGCCTAAGCCGCCAGTAGTTTGCTGAGCCGGTTGCTTTGCATCATATTTATTTTCACACACCAGGTGGATGGTATCGTCCTCAATAATAAGACTGACCGTGATAGCATTTTCGAGTTTCTTATTCGTAGTATGTTTAAAGGCATTTTCAATGAATGGAATAAACACCATGGGGGCGATCCGTTTATCTCCAATTGTGCCGGTTACCGTAAAGTGTACGTAATTTTCATTTGAGGTTCTTATTTTTTGCAAGGCAATATATTTGGTGATGTATTCCAATTCCCTGGAAAGAAGGATTTTATCGTCTTTCGTTTCATACAGGACAAACCGTATAATATCCGAAAGCTTGTTTAAATATTCTGATGCTCTAACAGCATCCTTTAAAATTAACGCATCAATATTATTGATGGTGTTAAATAAAAGATGTGGATCAAATTGTGATTTTACTAGCGCCATTTCCATCTGATGGCTTTTCTCTCTCAAATCCTCTTTCAATTTAATTTCATTAAACCAGGTAATAAATCCTTTCATAACTAAAGCCACTCCTCCCCCTAGTACACCAATGCCAGTCATAACCAGTATTACTCGAGGCGCAGTTGACCTTCCATTTTTGCCCCCTTCATCCATATCGATTATATAGCCAGATTCAATAAAGTACCGCAGAACAATGTAAGCAACAACAGCAGCAACAAGAGAAATAAGTATCCCCAAAAAAATCGATAGAACTACTTTTTTCTGTTGAAGATACTTTGGAAATAAAAGAAAGTAATACCAATAAAAAGAGACAAAAGAGGGGAGGAACGCAAAGAATAAAATATTTTTCAAGGCATTCACTACAAGGGATACACTATGGTTACTCCGATAGTATAATGCCAGCGCAATGAAAACCAATAAAAAATAACAAGCCCAAAAACCTACATGCAGTAAAATGACAAAAGACTTCCTCATAAAATAAAAGTACCAAATATTAAGGCACGAAAGGAAATCCTTAGTTTAACTTTTAGGGGACGTTAGGTCGTAATCACCTATCTCGCTAGAATTCTTCAAGTACTATTTCCTTATTTATCATCATGCCCGCGGTGGTCCCCATGGCTACGGCATTAGCCACCGTACGCAGGCGGGTTGAGTTATCTCCACAGGCATAAACTCCATGAACGCTAGTGCGTTGAATAGAATCTGTTTTGAGGTAACCTTCATCGGTTAATTCACATCCCAGGGCCTCAGGAATGCCACAGTGTTGTTCGAAAGGACTTGGCGCATAAAAGGCTTTGATGGGTGAAGTGGTTCCATCTTTAAAAATGATATTTTGAAGCTGCCCATGGGTATGCTCCAATCTCTCAATTTCTGTTTCGATTAATTTTATCCGATGACTATCAAGCTTTGCTGCTTGATTAGTGGTCAATGTCGATTTCCCATTGGTAAACAAGGTAAGGTCCTTTGTCCAGTTTGAAATAAGACTAACGAACTCGAATCCTTTCTCTCCGTTCCCCAAAACACCGGTACTTTCATTTTTAACTTCGTATCCATGACAGTACGGACAATGAAGTACTGAGATGCCCCAGCATTCTTTAACCCCATCGATGTTGGGTATACTATCCTTTATGCCTGTTGCAAAAATTAATTTCTTTGCACTAAACGTTTCACCTGATCCTACTTTAATTTCAAAACCCTTTTCAACTTTCGATCCACGCACGGCTAAGCCATTCATAAATTTTACAGTGCCATACTTTTCCACCTGTTGCCTGGCGAGTAGCGTAATATCGGCAGGTGTTTTTCCGTCTTGTGTGATGAAGTTGTGCGAATAAGGCGTTTGTTTATTGCAGGGGTTACCACTATCAATAATTAAAACTTGCCTCAAGGCTCTGCCTAATGCCATGCCTGCAGCAAGTCCTGAATAACTACCGCCAATTATGATTACGTCAAATTCTCTCTGGTAAGCCATGCGAATATGAATTTATAATTTTTAGTCTATTTTCCGTTCACTTATCTCTATCATTTTTAGGAGAAATCGCACGGAGAATTAAATCCACTAAAGGAACTCCTAAAAATACAATCCACGGAACTAAAGAAATGGTAAGCAAGAATGTTCGTTGATACAAAGGCAAGATTGCGAGCGCTTCTCCAAATAGAAAAAGAAAAAGTGTTATGGATGGATAAATAACAATCCATATTTTTAGAGATGCGATGAGTTTCATTTTTGTTTTCATATTAAATATTTTTTTGTGATTGCTTATACAAAAGTATTGTGAAGTAATATGTAAAGGATAGGACAAAACTTAAGTTGAATAGGGCTATATTAAAATTTAAGCAAGGATGTGTTGAATGTTTTGAACTAAACCGGATTCATGATCACAGGTCGTTACTCATTGCTGCGTATGACCTGTACTCTGTTTCATGAAGAGAACTTAATAAGGTTTAATTACGTGGCCTGTCATGGAACCAAACACACTTTTGCGAAACCCAAATTCCAATTGCTTCATGGTAACTGGAATATCACCCGGGAAGAAAGGAAAGTATTGGGGTGAATTTTCAATAACGGTGGGACTTACCGCATTAATGCGCACTCCATTTTCTAGTTCAATGGCCGCAGCCCGTACAAAGCCTTCAACTGCCCCATTCGCGGCTGACGCATTGGCAAAGTTCAATTGGGGCTCGTGCGTTAAAGCTCCCGAAATTAATGTGAACGATCCCTTTGGATTAATGTAATGTTGTCCGATAAGCACCAAGTTGATTTGCCCCATCATTTTACCTTCCACACCTTTCCTGAATTCTTTATCGGTAAGAGTTTTCCAAGGGCCTACGTAAGTGGGTCCTGCAGTTGATATCAACGCATCAAATGAACCTACCTGCTTGAATAGATTTTCGATTGACTCTGTTGAGGTAATGTCCGCTTGAATGTCTCCGCCCTTATCAGTTACTCGTATTACTTCATGCTCATTTTCAAAGGCGTTTGCCAGATGTTTCCCCATTGTTCCGGTAGCGCCTACAAGGATAATTTTCTTTCTAGTTTTCATACTGTCTACTTTTTTTGAATATTGATTTTAATTATTCACAAAAGTATTAGCTGTTGAAATCAGCGCGATAGCACAAAACTTTAGTTAAACAGGACTTATCTGAAATTATGTCGAAATGACTCTGGGGAATAACCTGTGTGCTTTTTGAAGAATCTGATAAAATAGGAGACATCCTCGTAGCCAAGATGATAGGCAATTTGATTTACCTGATTGGATGTGGCAAGAAGGTATCTTTTGCTTTCCAGAATAATATGTTCATTTATAAGTTCCGAACATTTTTTACCAAGAGTTGTCTTAGTAATAGTATTAAGCTGATAAGAAGAAAGATTTAATTTTTCAGCATAATAAGACACCTCCTTATGTTCGAAAATGTAGGTCTCTAAAAGTTCTAAAAATTCTTCAACGCGCTCCTGTGCATAGAGCATGTTTTTTGCGGGGAGGTCCTTTTTATGTTGTCGGTGCCGAATCAGTTCAATAAAAAAAATGCCGAGGTTTGCTTTAATAACTTCCTTATGCCCCTCTTGCTGCTCCGTATACTCTTTGAAGATGCTTGTCAGTATGGCGTACAGCTTTTCAATAGCCTGAGCGTTAAGTTGACAAAGGTTTTTATTACTCGCCTTTCGTAATAGCAGTCGTGAAGCATCATCATTTGGGTAATAGAAATCTCTACTAAATTGCATTAGATATCCTGTGCTTCCTTTTTTTAGTTTGAGTTGATGAACCTGACCAGGACGCATGAAGAACACAGAATGATCGCAAACATCAAATGAATAGAAGTCAATCTCATGAGTACCCGATCCATTTAGTAAAACCAGAACAAAAAAGAAATCGTGTCTATGAAGTTCCTGAGTCATATCATTTCCATTAAGCATTTCACGAACGTCCCGGATGTTGAAACTTTCAGTAAAATCAGGTTCTTTTTTAACCACTTTAATACGCCTGATGGGAATGTTTTTTATTTTGGCACTTAGCATATTATTATTCAGGATTCTTTTTGCAATTAATGTACGTAATTCCTAAAGATACTTAGATACTCCTGATTTGGGATGAGATTTTTTAGCACGTGCTAGATTTGATGTTGGAGGTGTTTACTCATGGCATGTATTAGATGTGAAGTGCAATTCTATGATGTATCTTAAATATCAAAAAGGATTTATTTCATATGACCATTAAAACTAAACGAAGTTAAAAGTCTTTAACATATGTTAAAGACTTTTTTAACAAATGTAGTATAACCAGAAACCGATCATGCTCGTTCTTGACATCATAATAAAATATCTTGCAAAATGAAAAAGAACACATTTGTTATTCTTGGTGCTGGAATCGCTGGCTTGTCGGCAGCGATAGCGCTTAAGAATATTGGAATTGAAGCATTGGTAGTTGAAGCGAGCAAAACGATTCGGCCTGTGGGAGCGGGGCTTTCACTGGCTGCAAATGCAATGGAAGCTTTACGTCATCTAAAAATTTCGGAAGAAGTAGTTAAAAAGGGGAGGGAATTAGAATCATTCACATTGTTTGACAAAAGCGGTAAAGTAATCAAGAGAGTAAAAACGCAACCAACCCAGTCAACAACAAGTGTAAAGAATTTTACTATTCATCGTGCTAAATTACACGAGGTATTACTTTCAAAAATTTCACCTGAAAATATTCTCACGGGCAAGCGATCAATCAGTATGTCAGAAACTTCCGAAGGCATCCAAATTAATATGGAGGATGGCACAACGCTTCAGACACAATATCTAATTATCGCAGAAGGCATTCATTCTCCTTTGAGAAAAGTAATTGCTTCAGATACCAACGTTCGGTATTCAGGCTACACGTGTTGGCGTGGAATTGTTGATAATTCGGAATTGAACATTAACGAAACCTCAGAAACCTGGGGAAAGGAGGGAAGGTTCGGCATCGTTCCGTTGGCTGATAATCAGATCTATTGGTTTGTTTGTAAGAATAACATGGAGCAAAATTCTGATTTTAAAAATTATACGTTAGATGAGCTGGCCAATAATTTCAAGGAGTATCATCATCCTATTGTTAACATAATTAGAGCGACTTCGCCAGAAAATTTAATCTGGGGGGATATCTGCGATATCAAACCGTTACAAAAATTTGCTTACGGAAATGTAGTCCTGATTGGCGATGCTGCTCATGCAACCACTCCCAACATGGGCCAAGGTGCTTGCATGGCTATTGAAGATGCTGTGATACTGGCAAATTGCCTAACTAAAAATTCACGTGTATCTGAAGCATTTATGAGTTTCGAAAAAAGACGATTAACCCGAACGCACAAAATCGTAAACGATTCATGGAGGCTGGGAAAGATGGCACAAGTTGAAAATGATTTTCTAGCCACTTTGCGGAATATGGCTTTCAGGCTCATGCCACAACGACTATATGAAAGACAAATGGAAGCTGTCTATCAAGTGAATTTCGATTAACAACTCACTCAAAATCAAATAATCTTTTTTTATGAAAACAACAGTACACGGTGCCATGACTCGTTCATTGGCGCCACTAAAGTGGTCTGACTATTTTTTCTTATATGGTTTGCCCACAGCATTGAATTTTATTGCATGCCAATTGGCAATCCCATTTCTTGAACACAATACTCACATGCCAATTGAAATTGTGTATTTCATAAGTGTTGGTGGAATTGCTTTAATGCCAATGTTTTTTCTGGCAATTTTTTTAACCCGGAAAGAAACTGGATCGAAAAGTTGGAGTGAAATATTTGAAAGGATGAGAATAAAAAGACTGACACCGGGCGATTGGAGGTGGACTATTTCTACTTTTCTTATTCTATGTATTGCCTCATTTCTTATCGCAAAAGTGCTAATGCCTCAATTGGGATTTGATGCTACTCCATTTTTCTTTAAGAATATGCCATTGGATAGTAAGCATATCTGGATTCTATATGTGTGGCCAATATTTTTCTTTTTCAATATTTTTGGAGAAGAATTTCTATGGAGAGGCTACATCCAACCACGCCAGGAATTACTTCATAAAAAGTCGACATGGTTTGTTCATGGGGTTTTCTGGGCCGCCTGGCATTTACCCATGGGAATTGATTTGATCTTCGCCTCACTTCCCATCTTCTTTATTTTGCCTGCAGTTGTTGAACTTCGTCAAAATACAACCATTGCCATGGTGGTACATGCAGTATTCGGAGCATTTGGTTTTTTAGCCTTAGCCTTTGGAGGAGTTCATTAAAACTCAATACGATAATATGGCTAATTGAAAATGAAATGTGAAATAAATACCTCTCAACAATGTAACCGTGCGCTATTTTATTCGCGTTATGATAGTGGTTTTGAAATCATATTCACCAATGGCAATCTTTTCAATCTTAAATTGTTGATTATCCAGATATTGTTCAATGAATGGTACATCTGGAGCGTAATGAAATCGGCCTCCAATTCTTAACGCTTTCAGTATGTCCATATATTTCTTGCCATATTCTATATAATTCCCGTCCTCTCTTAAATCATGATGTTTGAAATGATTGGAAAATCCGAGATTACTAATTATTGTTCCCCACTTTTCAAGGCCATAGTTGTACTCTAGCCAATCAGCATAAGTGAGGTTTTTATCGGTAAAAGAAAACCTATCTATACCGTGCGCATTAATACCAAGTTGAATTAATTCTTTGACTAAATTTCCCTGCTTGCCGCACCCAATATCTAATACGGGTTCCATTAATGTCTTACAATCCATGTTAAGAATTTCGATTTGCAAGGCGGGACTGTATTCTGCGCAAGCAACAGGTTTAACAGTAGCATCTGAGTTGGAATATATTTTCTCAGCAAATTGGTTCGTCTTCCGTA
>CAWBCB010000139.1:0-29309 GCA_963787095.1 uncultured Cytophagales bacterium
GGCATATTACTGAAAAATGGTTGGTGACACCTGATCCTACGTATTGATTTACAGTTAGTTATTAAGAGTTTAGTGAAACGCGTTTCACTAAACTTTTTTCATTTTATGAAGGCTTTAAAAAAAGCGTTGTTGGGCATGTGGTAGTTTGGATGTGATTCGGTGGGGTATGCGCCTTGGCAAGCAAAGGTTCAAATGCCAAAATTGTGGGATATTCTTCACGCGTAATGACCCCGATCAACGTCTAGCGAATCGTTTCATTTGGTTTAAGAAATGGATACTTGAGCGGCAGACATTTAAAACCCTAAGTCGCGACAGTAATCTTTCTATCGATACCCTTCAGCGGATATTTTATACCTACCTGGAAAAATCTCCTACTGTAAAAATTGTAAAGAGAGATCAAGTTCATTTGCGTATGGATGCGACTTACTTTAAACGCTTCTGTTTGCTCTGTTATCAAGATCATGAGGATGGTTATACCCAGTTGATCCGGTTTTCAAACGGAGAACATTTTGAAGAGATCAAAGAGGATTTGAGCAACCTCATTAAACTGGGAGTTCAGATCGAAAGCATTACAACCGATGGTCATAAAAGTATCCTCAAGGCCATCAAAAAATCATTACCAGATGTACTGGTTCAACGATGCCTGGTACACATCCAAAGAATGTGTTTACTATGGCTAACGCGATTTCCCAAGCATTTGGCCGGTATGGAATTGAGACGACTGGTACTTCAACTGCTGGACATTAAAAATGATAACGATCGCCTTCATTGGACGCAGCAACTGAGATTATGGCATGAGCGTCATAAAGATTATCTACAGGAGAAAACCTATAACCAACAGACCGGAAGATATTGGTATACTCATAAATTATTGAGACGTTCTTACCAGACCATCAAAAGAGCTTTACCCAATATGTTCCACTACTTAAACAATCCCAAAATACCACACACAACCAATGGCATCGAAGGATTCTTTAGCCATCTAAAAAATCATCTTGATCTTCATCGAGGATTGACCTTCGAGCATAGGGTGAATTTCATTAAATGGTATGTATACCTATCCAACGACAAATGAGTTTTTGGAGCCATAAGGCTTACCAAAAAAAGTAGGGCTGACCATAGAAAATGATCAGCCCACTTTTCTCGTATAAGCATCAACCTTATTGCTCAACAAGTTGCTCTCCAGCAGAGCTTGCTTTCTCTTCGGGCTGACGGGCTAAGTCTAATGATTTATTCAAACAAAGTCACCAACCATTTATCAGTACATTGCCAGGCTTTTAAGAATATATACAAACCACATAGCTTCTTATATTCTAAATGTTTCGGCCATTCAAATGAAACTTTGGTGACTTGGCTGCACTTGGTCTGGCCAGCCAAACGAAGCTTCTCTTTTAGAATGTTTGGCCAGCCAAACGAAGCTTTAGCGTAGTTTGGCGGAGAGGGCGGGATTCGAACCCGCGATACCCTTTCGAGCATACACACTTTCCAGGCGTGCTCCTTCAACCACTCGGACACCTCTCCTAATACTTTTAACAATTTCTCTTTTACTTCAATTATCTTCAGAATTCAGAGCTCTTTGAAAAAGTCCCCAAAGAAAAAGATTAATATTCCCCAATCAAAGGCAGCGATTGGTTCATTTGTTGAGAAAACAATGTTTTTTATTTCCAAACAAAATTAAATTTTCCGTGACTAACGGACATATTTGGAATTCTATGGCAGAAAGTGAGAAACCACAGAATAGAATTATAGTTTTTTTTTCAAATGCTTGTTTGTGATTGATCAAAACCTTTAAATTTGGCCACTTCAAGTATTACTAAACCTTAAACCATGAAAAAATTAGTCTCGATTTTAGCTCTAACGGGGGTGCTTGCTTTCGGTACCTCAAAAACTTACGCACAGGATTCAACCACGGTAGCTCCAGCAACAGAGGTTGTAACTCCCGCTGCTGCTGATGAAACAGCGGATGCAGCAATGGAAGAAGAATCTGTTGGCTTCCATCAACAAATAAAAGATAAGTTTATTGAAGGTGGACCTCCATTTATGTGGCCTATCCTAATCTGTTTGATTTTAGGTTTAGCAATTTCAATTGAGCGTATCATTACTCTTAATATGGCCACAACCAACACAAAGAAATTGTTAGGTCAAATTGAAGATGCCTTAGCAAAAGGCGGAATTGAAGCAGCAAAAGATGTAACTAAAAATACAAAAGGACCTGTGGCCTCAATCTTTACACAAGGTCTTATGCGTTCTTCAGAAGGAATTGAAATGGTTGAAAAATCAATTGTTTCTTATGGTGGTGTTGAAATGGCTCGTTTAGAGAAAGGTCTTATCTGGGTTTCTTTGTTCATTTCACTCGGACCCATGCTTGGATTCTTTGGAACAGTAATCGGGATGGTGAATGCCTTTGACGCAATTGAAGCAGCCGGTGATATTTCACCTCAGGTTGTTGCGGGTGGTATGAAAACAGCCTTGATTACAACAGTAGGTGGTTTGATTGTGGGTATGGTTCTTCAAACGCTTTATAACTACCTCGTTTCTAAAATTGATAGCTTAGTAAACGCGATGGAAGATGCTTCTATCAGTTTAGTAGATATCTTGGTTAAGCACAAACTATCTAAATAGAAAGCGAATGGAAAGTTATGATATTGGACTTTATGCGGGGTATGCATTCTTAATTGTTGCTGTTGTAGCAGCCATTGTGCTTCCCCTTATAAATGCCTTAAAGTCGCCTGCGGGGCTACTTAAGTCACTAGCGGCCGTTGGCGCGCTGGTAGTTGTCTTCGTGATTGCTTATGTGCTTTCTGGAGATGAGGTTTCAACAAGAGCAGCTGCATCTGGCGTTAATGCTGGATCATCAAAGTTCATAGGGGCAGGGCTAATTATGTTCTACCTTGTGTTCATTGTTGCAGCTGTTGGAGTTGTATTTTCAGAAATTAATAAAGTCTTAAAATAATGGCTCGCACTACACCAGAAATTCCTAATGCATCGATGGCGGATATCGCCTTCTTGTTGCTTACATTCTTTCTGGTTACGACTACCATGCCTAATAATAGAGGTCTTAGTATTGCACTACCACCACCACCGGAGGCAACGCCACCGGATGATGTGAAGATTCAGGAACGCAATATGTTTAAGATTCAGCTTAATTCATCTGACGCATTGTTAGTAGAAGGAGAGCCTCGGGAAGATATTCGTAATCTTAAAGAAGAGATTAAAACGTTTGTTTTAAATAATGGTCGCGATCCGGCAAGTTCTGATAATCCTGAAAAGGCAATTGTTTCGTTTAAAACTGACCGGGGTACAAGTCACAGAAGATTCATTGAACTTCTTGATATTATTCAGGCTGCTTACTACGATATTTATGCGGAGCAGGCAGGTGTAACAAATGCAAAGTTCAGAGAAGCGGCTTCGGATTTGTCTATTCCTGAGAATAGAGAAATTTATAACAAGGGTCGTGCTGGCATACCGTTAAATATTTCAATTGCAGACCCTACGAAAGCGGGTGGTAACTAAAGAAAAGCTATGTCAAAATTTAAGAAAAAGACGAATGTAAAGCAGGATATTCCTACTTCTTCCATGCCAGATGTGGTTTTCATGTTGTTGTTCTTTTTCATGGTAACAACGGAATTGAGAAAGACATCCATTGAAGTAAAGCAGCAAATTCCTAAGGCCACGCAATTAAGAAAGCTAATGCGAAAGTCGTTGGTTACTAACCTATACATAGGAGAACCCACTAAGCCTCAGCAATATGGTAAGGAGCCTAAGATTCAAGCGGATGATGTGTTTATCGACACCAAGGATATAATCCGGTGGGTAAATGAACAAAGATCCAAACTTGAAGAAGTAGAACGCGAACAGCTTACTGTTTCACTTAAGGTAGATAAGGATGCCAAGCGCGGAATTATATCTGATGTGGAGACGGAATTACGAAAAGCAAGTGCTCGAAAATTGCTTTATTCAACCTTAGAGGATAAAGAAAAGAATCAATAAGTATTTAATTTTCATGGTAATACAGTAGCCTTCCATTAATTTGGAAGGCTTTTTTTTTATGAATACAACAACAATCTTCATAGTTCAAAAACAATTAATGCCTGGTGCATGTACGACTGGGCTAATTCAGTTTATAACCTGGTTATTACCACTACTTTTTTTCCAATCTATTTTGCAGGTATTACAAAATCAGCCTACGGTGAAAACTCAGTTCCTTTTCTGGGTAGAGTTTTTAAGAATACGTCTCTATACGATTATTCACTTGCAGCAGCCTATTTGGCAATTGCCATCCTATTGCCAATTTTATCTTCTATAGCCGACTCAAGAGGTAACAAAAAGAATTTCATGAAGTTCTTCTGCTACTTGGGAGGTGTTGCCTGTATGGGGCTATTCTTGTTTAAGGGGCCTGAGCCAAATGTCTTACTGGGCGTGGGGTGCTTTGTTTTAGCTGCTATTGGATATGTGGGAAGTCTCGTTTTTTATAATTCCTATTTACCTGAGATTGCAGATCGTGCAGATAGAGATTGGATAAGTGCCCGAGGCTTTTCAATGGGGTATGCCGGCAGTGTATTGTTACAATTAATTGGTTTTGGTTTGGTTCTTTACTTCTCATCAAAGGGTGATCAAACTTCGGGCCCACGTTACACATTTCTTTTAGTTGGGGTATGGTGGATAGGATTTGCTCAAATAACTTTTGCACGCCTACCCAATAATAAACCGCCTCAAGTAAAACCCTTAGGGGAAATTTTGAGGTCAGGTTTTATTGAATTAAAAAAAGTGTGGGATCAGGTAAAGGGAATGCGGCTCTTAAAGTGGTTTTTAGTTGCCTTCTTTTGCTATAGTATGGGTGTTCAAACGGTGATGCTGGCTGCAACCTTGTTTGGTAGTCAGATGTTGGGGTTGCCTGATGATAAGCTTATTATAACTGTTGTGTTGATTCAGTTGGTAGCTATTCCGGGCGCCATGCTAATGTCATTCCTATCTGGTAAAATAGGTAACATCCTTGTTTTAATGGGAGTAGTATTTTTTTGGATTTTAGTGTGTATTACCGCTTATGAAGTAGCGACTTTAAAGGAAGGTGGAGTTAACGTTGAATATTATTTTTATGGAATTGCAGTAGCAGTTGGACTGGTAATGGGGGGAATTCAATCTCTAAGTCGAAGCACGTATAGTAAACTTATGCCCGACACTCAGGACACAGCTTCATTCTTCAGTTTCTATGATGTAACTGAAAAGATTGCCATCGTTATAGGAATCTTTACATTCGGCTTTATTGATGAACTCTTTGGAATGAAAAATTCTGTATTGATGCTAATTGTATTTTTTGTTCTTGGTTTAGCAGCATTAATGCGAGCCAGGAAGTATGATACCCAATTGAAAGTCTAATCAATATTGCAGATGCTTTACAGTTAACCCTTTATTGATTAATTGTTTTAGCGATTCAATTCCAATCTTTACGTGCAAGTCAACAAATGAAGTAGTAACAACCTTATCACTGGTTTCGGTTTTAATACCATCTACAATCATGGGTTGGTCAGACACTAACAGGATGGCACCAGCTGGAATTTCATTGTAAAAAGCAGTTGAAAAAATGGTAGCTGTTTCCATATCAATCGCCATGGCCCTAACTTTTCTCAAATACTCTTTGAAATCCTCATCCCACTCCCAAACTCTTCGGTTGGTAGTGTAAACAGTACCTGTCCAGTAATCCTGATTATTGTCGCGTATAGTAGTTGAGATTGCTTTCTGTAAGGCAAAAGCAGGAAGGGCTGGAACTTCTGGGGGGAAATAGTCATTGGATGTTCCTTCGCCACGAATTGCAGCTATTGGTAGGATAAAATCGCCTAAATCGTTTTTCTTTTTAAGCCCACCACACTTTCCTAAAAACAAGCACGCTTCGGGTTGTATGGCTGTGAGGCAATCAACAATAGTGGCTGCGTTTGGACTTCCCATTCCAAAATTAATTATAGTAATACCGCCTGCGGTAGCACTCCGCATAGCTCTATCCATTCCCTGAACTTCTACATTATTCCACTCAGCAAATTTCTTTACATAATTATCAAAATTGGTAAGTAGGATATATTTACCAAAGTCTTCAAGTTTAACACCTGTGTAGCGTGGTAGCCAATTTTCTACAATTTCTTGTTTTGTTTTCATGCGTTATTTTTATTTTTTAAAGGTCATATGGAATGGGCGGATTGTCTTATCGTACAATGCAAAGCAACTGAATGGCCCTTTCATAGTCACTATTTATCTATTTTTAACGCATGTACAAATTAAACCTTCCGGAATTTAAACTGACACTGCGTAAAGAAGGTGGAAAAGTATTGATTTTTGATGTGATCAGAAAGAAGTATATCGTGTTGACACCAGAAGAATGGGTTCGGCAACACTTTGTCCATTACTTAATTGATCATTTTAAATACCCGAAATCACTTTTTAGGGTTGAAAGTAGTCTTACCTACAATAAGCTTCAAAAAAGATCAGATATTGTAATTCATAATCGCTTTGGGAAACCTTGGATGTTGATTGAGTGTAAGGCCCCTGAAATTAAGTTAACACAAAAAGCCTTTAATCAGGTGGCTGTTTACAATATGACTATTGGCGCCCGATATGTTGCAGTCACCAACGGGATGGTGCAATATTGTTTTGAAGCAAGTAAAGAAGAGGGGAGCGAGGTGAAATTCATGGAATCCTTTCCGGCTTTCGAATAAAAAAACCTTCTCAAATGAGAAGGTTTTTTTATTCATGCTGATTTAAGATTTTCAATCAAGAACTTCCTTTACATCTACGTATGGAAGATTAAATGAATCGGCTACCGCTTTGTAAACAACCTTACCATGCACCACATTCAAACCTTTCTGAAGGTCTTCGTTTTCTTTGCATGCTTTTTTCCACCCTTGGTTAGCAAGTTTCAAGGCATAGGGTAGTGTTGCATTGGTAAGTGCCAATGTAGAAGTATAGGGTACTGCACCGGGCATATTGGCTACGCAATAATGAACAATATCATCAATAATATACGTAGGATCTTCATGCGTAGTAGGCTTACAGGTTTCAATACAACCACCCTGATCAACTGCAACGTCAACTAAAACAGTACCAGGTCGCATGGTCTTTAACATATCACGAGTTATCAATTTAGGAGCCTTAGCACCTGGAATTAAAACGCCACCCACAATCAAGTCACACGTTTTAACAAGTTCGCGCAACACATAATCATTCGAGGCCATGGTGTGTACATTCTTTGGCATTACATCATCTAAATAACGAAGGCGGTTCAAATTTACATCGGTGATAATAACATCAGCACCCATGCCAGCTGCAATTTTAGCTGCATTAGTTCCAACAACTCCACCCCCTAAAATCAAAACTTTAGCGGGCATTACTCCAGGAACTCCACCTAATAAAATTCCCCGTCCTTTTAAAGGCTTTTCTAAATACTTGGCGCCTTCTTGAATAGCCATTCTTCCTGCCACTTCCGACATAGGCACAAGCAGTGGTAAACTTCTGTCAGATTTTTCAACAGTTTCATACGCTAAACAAATTGCTCCGGTTTTAATCATGGCGTGCGCCAAAGGCTCGTATGAAGCAAAATGGAAATACGTGAAAACCAGCTGATCTTTTTTTATCAGAGAATATTCTTGTTCAATTGGTTCTTTTACTTTGATAATCATTTCGGCAATGGCGAATACTTCATTTGCAGTGGGAAGAATTTTTGCGCCTGCACCAAGGTACTCTTCGTCATTAAAACCGCTTCCTTCCCCAGCTTTGGTTTGTATATATACGGTGTGACCTTTACGAACAAACTCTTGCGCACCCGCGGGTGTTAAGGCTACGCGGTTTTCATTATTCTTGATTTCTTTAGGAACGCCAATGATCATATTATTTTGATTTATTTTAGAAATTTGGACAGGTTTGAACTTTTTAACAGTGCTTCAAATCATGGCAAAGATAGTACTCGCCAATGATTGAAAGTTGAGTTTTTACTTTTTTTGAAAAATATGAATAAAGATTCTATGTATGCCTTTTATGGGTCGCTTAGGCGCGGAATGGAGCTTTATGAAACATTTAAACCTGCGCTTAATTATCAATTTAGTTTTTGGTTGTCCAGTTATCAACTATTTGCATTAACTGATTACCCGTGTGCTGTTAAATCAAACTCGGTAACCGATAAAATTCTTATTGAAATAATGAAGATTAATGATGAGAATGTTGCAAAGGAGATTATTAAAATCGAAATGAGTGCAGGATATTTTTACACCAACATCAAAATCAAAAATGCGCCAGTGGGGATTTTTCTCTTTGAAACCGGAGCAAATTATCAGCGTGTCGATCATGGAGATTGGGTGAAATTCTTTGGCGACAGACTAAAATAGCAACATTTTCTATCGTAATTATTTTTGCATTGAACCCTCTTAGGTTTTTTGCTATTTTTGAGATTAACCAACCCATTTACTGTGAGCCAAACAAAGACAATGGTTAGTGGATTATCTGCAAAGAAAGCTTCGTCCATACTTGCTGATTATAAGTTGGCTTGCGAAAGTCGTGAAGCAAGTTTACTTGGTCGTAAGGAAGTATTTATGGGGAAAGCCAAGTTTGGAATTTTCGGTGACGGAAAGGAACTGGCTCAATTAGCAATGGCCAAAGTATTTCGTGCAGGTGACCATCGTGCAGGTTATTATCGCGATCAAACCTTTATGTTGGCAATTGGAGAACTTACTCTCCAACAATATTTTGCTCAGCTATATGCTCACACCGATGTGGAGGCTGATCCTGCTTCTGCCGGAAGGCTAATGAACGGCCACTTTGCTACGCGCATGATTGATGAGAATGGTGCCCTCAAGAACTTAGCGAAACTTAAAAATAGTAGTTCAGACATTTCTCCCACGGCAGGCCAAATGCCTCGCCTTGTTGGTTTAGCATATGCATCGAAACTATTCAGAAACAATCCTGAACTTGCTCCCTATAAAGAACTGAGTAGTAATGGAAACGAAATAGCGTTCGGAACGATTGGAAATGCATCCACATCAGAAGGATTGTTTTTTGAAGCAATTAATGCAGCGGGAGTTCTACAAGTTCCCATGTTGATTTCTGTTTGGGATGATGAGTATGGTATCTCTGTCCCTAAAGAATATCAAACAACAAAAGGAAGTATTTCAAAAATATTAGCTGGATTTCAGCGAACGAATAAAGAGAAAGGATATGAGATTTTAACTGTAGCTGGTTGGGATTATCAAGCACTTTTGCAAACGTACGAAAAGGCAGAAAAAATTTGCCGCGAAGAACATGTGCCGGTACTGGTGCATGTAATTGAAATGACTCAGCCGCAGGGTCATTCTACATCAGGCTCGCATGAGCGATATAAACCTAAAGATCGATTGGCCTGGGAAGTTGAGAATGATTGCAATCGTAAATTAAGGCAGTGGATTTTAGAAGCTGGTATTGCTTCTTCCGATGAAATAATTGAGTTAGAGAAGCAAGCAAAGCAAACGGCAAAAACTGCTAAGGAGATTGCCTGGAAAGCTTTTAATGAAGATATTCAAAAAGAACAAAAGCAACTTGAACTAATTTTGAAGACTGCATCAGAAGAATCTTCCGATGTTAATGACGTATTACTTGAATTAAAGAGAACTATCAATCCGCTTCGGCTGGATTCAATGAAGGCGGCAAAAAGATCGGCACGGTTGCTTCGCAATTCCTCGGCACCCGTAAAAGAAGAACTAAGAAATTGGATTCAGATTTCTGAAGAAGCAAATTATGATCGCTTTAGCTCATACCTCTATTCTAATTCAGAATGGTCGGCATTAAAAGTAAATCACGTTGAAGCAGTTTATTCTGAAAAATCTCCCTTTGTAGATGGGAGGGAAGTCTTGCAAGCTTGTTTCCGTGAAGCGTTAAAAAGAGATCCTACCGTGCTGGCCTTTGGTGAAGATGTAGGTCAAATTGGGGATGTAAACCAGGGCTTTGCCGGCTTGCAGCAGCAATTTGGTGAACTGCGCGTAACGGATACGGGCATTCGCGAATGCACAATTATTGGACAAGGAATTGGAGCCGCTTTACGAGGATTACGGCCGATAGCAGAGATTCAATACCTCGATTACTTGTTGTATGCGATTCAAATTATGTCAGATGATTTGGCTTGCCTCCAATACCGCACAAAAGGGGGACAGAAGGCACCCTTAATCATTCGCACAAGAGGACATAGGTTAGAAGGGGTGTGGCATGCAGGTTCACCTATGGGTATGATTTTAGGTTCATTGCGCGGCATCCATGTGCTTGTTCCAAGAGATATGACTCAAGCAGCCGGATTCTACAACACCATGCTTCAATCGGATGATCCGGCACTGATTATCGAATGCTTAAATGGCTATCGATTAAAGGAAAGATTACCCGAAAATATTGGTGAGTTTACAGTGCCTTTGGGAGTGCCTGAAGTATTAAAAGAAGGAACTGATGTAACTATTGTAACATACGGATCGATGTGCCGCATTGTGATGGATGCTGTTACCAATTTAGAAAACGATGGAATTTCGTGTGAGGTAATTGATGTACAAACGCTTTTACCTTTTGATATCAATCATAACATTGTTGAGTCAATTAGGAAAACCAACCGGGTTATTTTTGCTGATGAAGATGTGCCAGGTGGAGCAACCGCTTTCATGATGCAGCAAGTATTAGAAGTTCAGCAAGCGTACAAATATTTAGATGCCACTCCTGTAACAATTGCTGCTAAAGAACATCGCCCGGCATATGGCTCGGATGGAGATTATTTCTCTAAACCGAATGCTGAAGATGTGTATGATGTTGTTTATTCGTTGATGGGTGAGTCTGAACCAGATCGATTTCCAAAAATCTACTAGAGAGTAAATTCTGTAGTTTCTATAAAGGCGCTCGAATTGAGCGCACGGTCTTTAATTTGAATCCTTAGTTTTAGTGTTTTGATGCTAAAGAACGCTTTAAAGGCAGTGGATCCCATACCATATCTTATTGTTCCTTCAAGCGGTGTTCCAGGCTTATCTTTAAATAAAATAGGGAACCTTCCGTCAAAAGTACCTCCGCAACCCGGGTAATTAAATTCTTTTGTTAAATCAAATTCAGTAAAAGAACCATCAGGATTCTTAACCAAAAAATCAATGGTTATGTTATAGTAATTTGGATTTAACTTAAAGTATAAGGTGTCTTTGACCAAATTGTTTTCACGAATTACGTCCCAATTAATGCAGTTGTAGGGTTTGATAAAGTCAGGTAGCGTATCGTAGTTGGGATTAGTCCTCTTATCTTTATAATTAAGAAGTTTACCATCGGGGAAACGGTAATAAAATTTATTATTGTATGGAGGGGCTATTTCAGTTGGATCCAATCCTAAATCTCCATCTCCATCTTTAAATTTTAGAGTTAAAATAAGCGAGTCGTAATTGTTATCGAAGGCTGTTCCGTATTCCCTATAAACAATGCTCTCAAATTCAATTTGGGGTTGTATGGGGTACTCAGGAGGGTTAAAGCATGCGCTTAAGCCAAGTCCAACAAATAAAAAAAGTCCAAATCCTCGTATCAATCTCATTTTCTACCTTTAGCCTTCGTAAAATAAACAACAGTTGGACACATTCAAAAGTTTTGAAGATTCTTTGTATTCAGTAAACGAAGGCAACTTTGAAGATATTGCGCTTCGATTATTCAGGTTTCAAGCAAAGAATAACCCTGTTTATAGTCAGTATTTGCAGTTTTTGAATTTCAAAACTGATGAGGTTGAGTCCCTTGAACAGATTCCATTTTTGCCCATCGGGTTTTTCAAAACCAAACCGATAAAGACAGGCCATTGGCATGCTGAAGTAGAATTTACAAGTAGTGGCACAACCGGAATAGCTACCAGCAAACATTTGGTTAGAGATGTTTCTTTTTATTTAAGATTATCAGAAAACATTTTTGAGCAATTCTATGGATCGTGCGAGAAATTTCATTTTCTGGCACTGCTTCCATCTTATCTGGAAAGAACAGGTTCGTCTTTAATTGCTATGATTAATCATTTCATTGAAAAGAGTAAATCATCGCATTCAGGATTTTATCTGAGTAATCATGAAGAACTAAAGCGCAAACTTCAGTTTTTAAAGAACGATGAGAAGCAGGTTATACTGTGGGGCGTATCTTTTGCGTTGCTTGATTTGGCAGAAACGGCAGAAGTTGATTTAAGCAAGTGTATAATAATTGAAACGGGGGGCATGAAGGGGCGCAGGAAGGAATTGATCAGGCAAGATGTTCATGAATATTTGACAAGCCGATTTAATGTAAATTCAATTCATTCAGAATATGGAATGACCGAACTAATGTCTCAGGCCTACTCGCAATCAAACGGTTACTATCGATGCCCGCCCTGGATGAAAGTTTTCATGAGAGATATTAATGACCCGTTTACGTTAGTTAAAGATCGGGCAGGAGCAATAAATATTATTGATCTGGCAAATTTTCACTCCTGCGCATTTATTGAGACACAGGATTTAGGCCGGATTAATGAAAATGGAAATTTTGAGGTATTAGGTAGAATTGACAATAGTGATGTACGAGGTTGTAATTTACTGGTCGAGTAGTCGTTTTTATCGCCAAACTGCAATTTCCTTACATTTAGTTTGCAGAATTTTAAAAGATTGATATTTTTGCTCTTATTAAAGCCACTAAAATGAAGAAAATTCTAGCTTTTGTTGCCCTTCTTGCGTTTCTGACCTCATGCAGTCAGTATACTTGCCCTACTTATAGCAAGAAAGAGGTTAAGAAAACTACCCCTGAAGCTCGCATTTAAGCGTTTTTTAAAGGTATTTTTTGACTTCAGCGAGCCCAATTGTGGCTTCGCTCATTATTACTAGCCGTTCTACAACGTTTCTTAATTCGCGGATATTTCCTGTCCAGTCGTGTTTTTGAAGTAATTCAATTGCTTCTGTATTAATTTCTTTTTTCTTAGAACCATATTCATTGGCAATATCGGCCAGAAATTTTTCCACTAAAACTGGAATATCGTCTGATCGGTCATTTAAAGAGGGGACCTTAACAACAATTACTGATAATCGATGGTAAAGATCTTCGCGAAAGCGATGTTCAATAATTTCTTTTTTGAGGTCTTTATTTGTTGCAGCAAGTACACGCACATTTACTGAAATGTCCTTATCACCACCCACACGGGTAATCTTGCTTTCCTGAAGAGCTCTTAACACTTTAGCCTGAGCGGCCAAACTCATATCTCCAATTTCATCAAGAAATAGTGTTCCGCCTTCCGCTTGTTCAAATTTGCCTATACGTTGTTTTATAGCTGATGTAAACGAACCTTTTTCATGTCCAAACAATTCGCTTTCAATTAATTCGGAGGGGATCGCAGCACAGTTAACTTCAATAAACTGATTGCCACTGCGCGAACTTCTTTCATGTAATTGGCGCGCCACTAATTCTTTACCCGATCCGTTGGGTCCTGTAATAAGTACTCTCGCTTCTGTTGGAGCTACCTTATCAATCATTTCTTTTACTTCAAGCAAAGGTTTTGAGTTTCCGATGATCTCATATTTGAAGGATACCTTTTTCTTTAATGTTTTGGTTTCCTTAACCAGATTATTTTTGTCAAGGGCATTTCTTAGTGTTATAAGTAAGCGATTTAGATCTGGTGGCTTTTGAAGAAAATCGTAAGCACCAAGTTTGGTGGCATCCACAGCTATTTCTGTAGTGCCATGCGCTGAGATCATAACAAATGTAGAGGAGATTCCCTTTTCCTTTGCTTGTTGCAAAACCTCCATGCCATCCATCTTTGGCATTTTAATATCGCAGAACACCACATCGTAATGTTCGCTTTCTAATTTCGCCAAACCTTCGGCACCATCTTTGGCTTCATCAACATCTAACTTTAATTCCTTCTGGTCTTTAAGGATGTCTTTTAAGACAGCACGAATGCTCGCTTCGTCTTCAATAAGGAGTACTTTAGGCACGTTAGTAAATTATTTTCAAAAAAAAAGTAAGTTCAAAAAAATGCAAGTCTGTAAGCCGGGTTCTGTTTCCCGATACTGATAATTAAAAATTATCAAATCGGGATGCCTATCATTTATCTAGCCCTAATGTTACCATTAGGATCAAGCAGCCTACCCAACCCCGATGGATTGCCGAAACAATCTGTTGAACGAGCAGTTCTTAACCGGGGCCTATTTGGCCTTACAACTCGTAAGGTTTGCCATGCGTCTGAAATCACTTTCAAGACCGGTGGGCTCTTACCCCGCCTTTTCACCTTTTCCCTAACGAAACCGTAAGGGTAGTTTGTTTTCTGTGGCACTTTCTGTCTCCTGCTAAAAGCGGGATCCTTCCTGTTAGGAAGTACGATGCTCTGTGTTGCCCGGACTTTCCTCCCTTATCCAAAAGGATAAGAACGATAGGCCGACTTGCATTCTCGCAAAGTTACACACTTAAAATGAAACTGATAACTGAGATTAATGGATATCCGAATCGGTAAGTTTTAATTCAAACTGATCGGCAAGATGAGCAACTTCTTGAAGTGTTTCTTTGATGGTGTCCTCCGAGGCAGAATCGATTGCAGTTACCGCTTCTATTTGCAAATAATTGTCACTTACAATAAATCGGCTGAAATTAAAAGATGTAGATTGTTCCAGTAGCATTTTATAATCAACACTTGATTTTAACGTGCATACTTTTGAAGTAAGCGAGATGAGCCTCTTTTTATTCTGAGTTTCGCGAATGGTACCAATCACAGTTTGAAATCGATTGCCAGGAACTGGCACAATAATGATTGAGTGAGATTGATCATACTCAGTAAACTGACCTCCAATTTCATCTGCGTATTTTTTCATGAAGGCATTTAAATCCATGGCTATAAAGGTTTAGATGTAACAAGGTAATAAAAGACCCTTGAATTTTGTGATGAATCAGAAATAAAATAGATGACCTTTTAATTTTCCTTGAGATATTTCTAATGTGGGTGCGGGGAGTTTTATCATATTCGCAACGTAGATCAACGAATTTACAAGCTTGGATCGGGATTTTACGGTATTCAGGTCAAAATCAATTCCTATAAAGTACTGCCGGTAGGGCATTAAATTTTGATTTATATTATCAGCATCGTTTGCATAAAGCATACCTTCAGCACCGTAACCAATCGATAGATTAAGCCATTTAGGGAATCGAAGAAATTTATCAATGTCGACTGATAACCAATAGGTTTGTCCATTGTAATCTTTAATGATTTCTTCGAAAAGGCCATTGCCTAGAGTTTCAGGTCTTTGTTGGGCATAGGAGGTGCGATGGAATGAGAACTTAGGATAGATTCGTACTTCATTCCAAATGAATTGCTGACCTAAATAAAAACCGGCTCCTAAAGCATTTGCAGCCATGTCTGAAGCGGAAGCTCCATAACCGGCAGAAAATCCATCCAATACTTCTATGGATGACATGATTACAAAACTTGTAAGAGTACCCGCCAAATCAGATTTTCTTTTCACTATTCCACTCCACTGGAGGGTTCTTGAACTAACGGAAGAAAGTTGAAATGCTGAATAGAAATGACCCGCTTTATCCATTTGTTTCCATTCGCGTGCATCCTTAAAAAAATGAAATGACTCCTTATCGTATTGACTATACCAAACAGAATTAAGGGCAATCATGCTTCCGGTGTAGGCTACCCCCGAACCAATGATAACAGCCTTTAATCGTTTTGGATTTACATGAGTAAGAGAGTCTGATACTTGAGCCCTGATTGTAAACGGTACGAGGCTTATAACAAGCAAGAGAATGTATTTTCTCTTCCATGAGTTAATATAGTTTTTGAACCTATTGCTCACTCTCATCATTTTCAAGAACCGCCTCTTCATTGGTGGGATCTTCCAAAATTTCCTTTCTTCTTTTATCGCGCGATGAACTGATAAGATCCTTTAACTGATTGAAGTTTTGAGTATGCAGTAAACTTACACCTGTAGTAATAGCCGTCTGTGTGCCTACGGAACTACTAATTTGATTATAATTGGAACGACTGTACATTTTCACTTTAAATTTTCCATCAGGAGTGAGAATGTAATCAACGGTCCAATCACCAATCAAAGAAGCTACCTCAGATCCACCGTTGTATTGATTGTTAAATGAACCATCACGGGTTACGCGCAATCGTCCATTCAAAAAAGAATAGGAGAGACGTAATTGAAACGTATTAAATGCTTCCTGATCTAACGATCCAAGGTCAATGTCAATTTCCAGATTCTGATCTACTTGAGTAAGCCAGTAACTCAATTGATTTGATAATAGCTCACTTACAGAATTTGATAATGAACCGCTGGTGCTAAATGCATCGGGTGGCGAAAATCTACGAAGGATAATTAAACTAAAAACTTGCCGCTCCAGTTCTTGATCATCTAATTTTGCCTTGAAGGCACGGAATGCAAAGTTAGGTTGAATGGTTTCTCCCTTATCCGTGGTTACATTATCAGGAAGATTCTTCGCGTCAATGTCAAATGAAATTTGAGGAGATAGCATTGCACCCTCTAGTTTTAAAAGAACTTCTACCGGATATTTTCTTCGGGCTTGCGGAGTAGCGATGATATCTTCATTTTGGTTTGGTAGGATAGGGCTTAACGAAGCCATTTGTCTATAACTGGCCGTGAGATTAAGAACTCCAGCATAGGGATCGCCCGACCAACTGATTCGACTTCCTTTTGTGATATTAAATTCCTTGTTCAGGATATTGTACAAGGTGAAGTTGTAGTTTCCTTGTTCAAACTCATAGAGACCGAACATGTTAAACTCTCCCTTAGTATCAATCTTTAAACTAATATCACCGTTGCCGTAACCCCGGATAATATCTCCGGCCTTAATATCAAAAATGATTTCTGTGTAGGCATCGGGTGTTATATCTAAATTCAAATCAAGTACAATGCCAGTGGGATCATTAGAACGAGTTGAGATTTTTTTATTATCGGCCATCTTGTGTTGTATAGTATCTGAGAAATTAACAAATGTGATAAACTCACTTTTTTCAACAGCACTTGAACCGCTAATGGGAATGTAAATGCGTGTATTTTTTGAGGTTCGTGCTGTGGCTGATATTTTCATGTTTGATAAGGGGCCAAACATATTAAGCTTACCTGTGCTATAGGCTTGTCCATAAAATAGACTATTGTCTTTTGAAGTCGTGTTGAGAACCTGAAAATTTGTGAAGTTGGCATCCAACACAATTCTGAATTTTGAAAAATTGCGGTGTGTAAGATATCCGTCCAGGTAGCCACCATTGCGTTGGCCATCTTGTAAATTAAAGTCTTTAAATATGATTTTATTAGGGGTAATACCAAGTGTGCCCTGAAAGGTGTAAAGAGTCTTCAAGTAGTCGATCATAATCTTTCCGCCATCAATCTTTCCTTCGCCTTCAATGAGCGGTTGAGAAAAGGTGCCTGTTATTTCGTACTGACCAGATAACTCTCCATCCATTTGAGAAAAAATTCCTTTTAAAAATGGTTCTATGAGTTTAATGTTTGTCTCTTCAAGTTTAGCGGTTACGTGAAGCGGTTCTTTTTCCTTTTGATTATAATAGCCATTTAAACTGAGCGTTTTTTTTCCGGCTCTATCTATTATGAAGTTTATATCAAATCGATCTTTCTCACGGTTCCACTCATTGGTACCAATAACATCGCCAACCAAAAATTTATCCACGGTTAAGTCTTTGATGGTTACATTATTTTGTAGGAATATTTCCCGATAAGCATCCCTCACCTCTATTTTCCCATTTACAATTCCACCAAACTTAGAAGCACTAATTGAATTCAAAATATTAAGATTAAGATTTGTTAAAGAGAGTGTAAGGGATTGCTCAGGGTCTTCTGATATGAATCCATCCAACGACAGGGATTCATCTCCATTGAATAATTTTAAGTTTTTAATTTTCCATTCCATGTTCTTTTGATGAATAAAATTTTGTTGGCTGATGAGCCATTTCTTATCAAGCAATTGAAATTGCGTGGGGAGTATTTTTATCCGGGTACTATCGGTTAAAAAATCTATTTCTGATTGGATACGCGCAAAGTTAGTCGTGCCATCCTGATCAAAATCCAAACTCAAATCAATATGATCCTTATTCCAAATCGCCTCAGAAAATAAATTTTTACCAATAAAGGCTTTGGTAATTTCTTGCCTTTTTGAATCTATTGTAAGCATGGCTAATACGCTAGTACTGTCTCTGATTTTTGAGCCCGAAAACTCAATCTCATTGTCGATGAAATTTTTTCCTTGATATGTTAGGGTATCAATCTTTGCATAAGTTTGAAGTAGCGAAGTAAACCCGTTTGAAAAATTGCCTTCAAGGTGAGTTTTGCTGGCAAGGGATACATCTAATTTTACCAAGGTAAGTATGGGATTAATATTGTAGAGATCAATCGAGAAATCCACTTTATAATCCTGATCACTTTTTAATTTGTTAGCATAATATGTCGCCAATTCATTAGGGTCATTGCGAACATTAAGTTGAAATTCGTGTACTAGTCTGTTTATATCTTGAAACAATGTCGAATAATAGAAATTGCCTTTTATGTCTACATCAGCAAATGAACTTTTAAGTTGTAGATTTCTTTTGTCCTCAGTAAGAAATGATTTTACTGAAATCGAATCGATTGAAAGTGACTGATCATGATAGATAATTTCGGCATCGTGCAAAACAATTTCGCCAAATAAGCTATCTAACTGCAATCCCTTTGTTTCTATTTCAATCGAAGACTTTACAAACAGAGAATAGGGGGTTAGTTTTAATTGATCGGTAAATAAGGTATCCAGCCTTGCCTTAACGGAAATCAATTCTTGTCCTTTACGAATATTAATAGATCCATCGGCAGTTAATTTTAAATTAGGATCGTTAATGTTAATTTTTCCATTGAATAATTCCTTTGCAAACCGGGCATCGGTGGTAATGTTAGTGTATTCGTATTGGCGAATTCCAATTGTATTTATTTTTCCTATTAACGTAAAGTCGGCAGTCTCTTGGGTAAGTCCTTTGCCATTTACTCGGCCATTTAATGTAACCTTCTTAAAGGTAGTGGTGTCTTGAAGTAAGATTCCAAGATTGAAATCAGCGAGGGTTAGATTTCCACGGAATGTAGATTCGTCAACCCGTTCTTGATCAATTTTTAGATTTATGTCCGATTTTATTTGTCCAAATGCGCCACGAAAATCTCCGTTGGCTACAAAGTCGTCAATAAATCCGGTAAACTTCCCAACTAATCGAAACTTGCCAAAGGGAGCTAATTTTTGGAATACATTTTTCGGGAATAAGAACGCAAGATCATGAATAACAATGTCACCTTCTTTTACATCAAGATTAATGAATGTTTCATTAATAGCGGGAAGTCCATCCAACTGCAATCTGCCTTTTATTCTTGTAGTGCCTAAGGCTACTTCCATATTCTGTAGCAAGAATCTGGAAATTTTACCAGAGATATCTCCACTTACCTGAATAGGTTCAGGTAGAGGTTTTACGCCTGGTGTAAATAGAACTAAATCTTGAGGATAGAGGATTGTGTTTTTGAGCGAAGCCTTGATGTTTACCTGATTGGTAAAGTCATTTAAATCTGACATACGCTTGTACTTGAAGATTAGCGTATCTGAGATTTTACTATCTCCAATGCTGGCGTTTAATCCGATAAACTCCATAGCTGTTTGAGATACCCGGAAATACGTTGTGAGATTTTGTATAAGGAGATTACAATTTTTTTCTTTTGCAATCAATGTATTCATTTTAAATTGAATAGTATCACCAATTACATTAAAGTGCTGTGCATTAACCTCATCAAGATGGAGCGTGATATGATTAAAATCGAACGCATTACGGATTGAATCTCTTTGAGGATCATCCAGTGTAAACAGGGTATTGTAAATTCCTATCTCACCAATGTTTACCTTAGGAGGAGTGCCTTTTCCGCCACCCGAAGACAGATTGTTGATTTCCGCAATGAAGAGATTAATATTGAAGTCTCGAGTTGAATCAGAATTTGAAATTTTTATTAAGTTAACACTACCATTATTTAAAGAAGCTGCATCTAAGTTGATGTTTTTGTTGAGAAGCAATGTGGAAAGGGTGAAATTTACCTGCACCTTTTCGATTTCAACCATTTTGTTTTTAGCAGGATCTTTAATTAAAAGCCCGGTAATTTCAAGGCGATCGTACCAAATCAGATAAATCTGGTCGTACGTAATTTCAAACCCGGATAGTTTTGAAAAGTTTGAAGTGATTCTGTTGGCTAACGAGGTCTGTACGGCTGGGAATTGGAGTAAAATAAAGCCAGAAACTGTTAGTAACAGGAAAAGGTACGTTCCATAGAGCAGAATCTTTTTGATCCAGCTAAAAACACGAATTTTGATAACTTGCAGTTTCATTTGCTAATAATGCATCCTGTAATTCTTGCCATCGAGTCCTCTTGTGATGAAACCTCAGCCTCTGTTATACAACATGGCAAGGTACTTAATAATGTAATTGCCTCACAAACAGTGCACCAGAAATATGGGGGTGTGGTTCCTGAGCTAGCTTCAAGGGCTCATCAGCAACATATTCTCGAAGTAGTAAACGAAGCGATGACTTCATCAGGTATTTCCACTTCCTCATTAAATGCCATTGCTTTTACGAGAGGCCCCGGGCTACTTGGTTCATTGTTGGTAGGGGTTTCCTTTGCCAAGGGAATGGCTGTTGCGTTAGATATTCCTCTTATAGAAGTGAATCACATGGAGGCTCATGTGGTGGCTCACTTTATTTCTGATCCCAAACCTACATTTCCATTTCTATGCTTAACAGTAAGTGGAGGTCATACTCAAATAGTGTTAGTTGAAAGTTATTTAGAAATGAAGGTAATTGGGGAGACTCGTGACGATGCGGTAGGGGAAGCATTTGATAAAGCAGCAAAAATTATGGGGCTTCCATACCCAGGCGGACCATTAATCGATAAATATGCCAGGCTGGGAAACTCTAATGCATTTCAATTTCCTGATACTGTAATACCGGGCTATGATTTTTCGTTTAGTGGCATCAAGACAGCCTTTTTATATTTTCTTCGCGACAAGAAAAAGGTTGATCCAGAATTTGTGGAGAAAAACCAACATGATATCTGCGCAAGCTTGCAAAAACACCTGGTGGGAATGCTAATGGTAAAATTAAAAAAGGCAGCGGAGGAAACAGGTATAAAACAGATAGCGATAGCAGGCGGTGTTGCTGCCAACTCCGGATTAAGAAAATCATTGCAAGACTATGCTGGAAAATATGACTGGCAAATATTTATTCCTGATTTTGAATATTGTACTGACAATGCAGCCATGATTGCGATGGCTGCGCATTATAAATTTATTCAGAATAAATTTAGTGCCTTAGACGTAGCTCCATTGGCTAACCTTTCAATCTAAATCTGAAATGAAACTCATTTTCAAACCAGGTGATAAAAAGGTCTTTGTGAAAAAAGTCAATGAATCTGATTTGGCTACCTTTCATGGTGAGACGTTGCATCCGGTTTATTCAACTTTTGCGTTAGCGCGCGATTTCGAGTGGTCTTCCAGATTATTTTTTCTGGAAATGAAGGAAGAAGATGAAGAAGGGGTGGGCACTTTTTTAAGTATTACTCATCATAGTCCGGCTAAAATTGGCGAGGAAGTTGCTATAACAGCCACGGTAGAATCTATACGTGGTAACGAATTAATTTGTATGATTGAAGCAATTTATGAAGGCAGATTGATTGCAACCGGAAAGACTGGGCAGAAGATGTTGAAAAAAGATAGAATAAAAGAGCTATTTGGTTGACAAATAGAGGATTGATTATGGCAGAAAAAAGATTTGCAAACACGGTAAACATTAGAAATAAACAGGCATCCTTTCAATATGAATTGCTGGATACGTTTGTTGCTGGTATTATTTTACGAGGTACAGAAATAAAATCAATCCGCGAAGGAAAAGTCAATTTACAAGACGGATATTGTTATTTTAGCAAGGGTGAATTTTTTGCGAAGGGAATTAACATAACTCCGTATGCGCAAGGAACGCACTACAATCATGAGGAGGCGCGTGAACGAAAACTCTTAATGAAGAAATCTGAATTAAGTAAGTTGGAAGCAAAGTCAGAGGAGAAGGGCTTGGCGCTGGTGCCACTCAGATTGTTTATCAATGATAGAGGGCTTGCAAAATTAGAGATTGCGCTGGCGCGAGGTAAAAAATCACATGATAAAAGAAACACGATAAAAGAAAAGGACATCAAGCGCGAGTTGAGTAGAATTAAAATTGGTTAAGAGTTAAGTATGGAAGTATTGGGTTATGGAGTTTGCAGGTTGTCTTTGGTGTCGATTCGCCAAAGTCCGGAGGAACAGGCTCCTGTAGTTACTCAATTGTTATTTGGCGATCATTATGAGGTGCTGAATGCCACCGATCATAAAGAATGGATTTACATTCGGATTCATTTTGATGGCACACCAGGTTGGTTAAGTGCCGAACAGCATCATGGAATTACGCAAGAGTATTTTGATCAGATCAATCATGCGAATTTTAAAATCACTACGGATCTTACTTGTAGTTTACTTTTCAAGAAAAGCCCATTAACCATTTTGTTGGGCAGCATTGTTCCAATTTCAAATTCGGAGTTATTTAAAATTGAAGAACAATTTGCCTTTAATGGCGAAGCAAAAAGTTTAGGGCAAAAACGTGAAGTTGAGTTTCTGAAAAACATTGCACAAAAGTATTTGAATGCTCCTTATTTGGCAGGTGGTAAAAGCCCATTTGGAATTGATGCCTCGGGGTTTATTCAAATCGTATTTAAAATTTCTGGTTTTCTGCTTCCGCGAAATTTAGATCGACAAATCACAGAAGGAAAGAAGATTGAAAAGTTGGAAGATGTACTCCCTGGAGATATTGCCTTCTTTCACGATCATACTAAAAAGCAATTGCACGCGGGTATTGTATTGGAGGAACAAAAAATTATTCATGCGGATGGCCGTGTTCGTATCGACCATCTGTTAGAGGATGGGATTTTGCGAGCTGAATCAAAAATTTATACACATTCTTTATTTGAGATTCGCAGGATTCTCAATCCGGCATAGCCTTAAGTTCTTTCTAAACTAGTCCTAAGAAGGATTTTATCATCTTGATAAACCCAAACTTTGGGGTTATATTTCACACTATGAATAGCAGGGTTTTGGTGCTAAATCAGGATTCAAGTCCGCTCATGGTTTGCTCCGTGCAGCGAGCCTTTGTTATGGTGTACCTAAACAAGAGCGAATTGGTGCGCCCTGCCAATGGTCATAGAATCAATTCAATCACCCAATCATTTCCTATGCCATCGGTTATCCGGTTAAACCGATATGTAAATGCTCCCTACAAAGGAGTTAGCTTAACCCGGCAAAATGTTTTTAAGCGCGATAATTTTGAGTGCCAGTATTGTGGCACACGAAGAGATTTGACATTAGATCACATGATTCCAAGTTCGCGAGGTGGTGCGCACACCTGGACTAATCTTGTGACTGCCTGCAAGCGCTGCAATGCAAAGAAAGGAGATTTTACTCCTGAAGAAGCGCAGATGACGTTGCATCGAAAACCTTACAAACCTTCTTACTCGCTTTTTCTTCGCGATGGAAATAATCCCCGTACGGATTGGGATGAATATTTGGGAGGCTAGAATCAATTAAAAGTTTAACGTAAAGATTGTCTTTACATCGGGTTCTGATTTTACAGTCAAAGATCCGTTATGCATTTGCATAATTTGTCGCGATAACGCCAAGCCCAATTCCTGATCCAGTTTTTTTGGTGGTAAAGAATGGAATAAAAATTCGCTCTATGGCTTCAGGAATAATTCCAGAACCATTGTCGATCACTTCAATCTGAACGACATTATCAGTAAAGCTTCCATTTAATTCTATGCGTGGGTCTTCAACATGTTCCAGCGCTTCCATCGCATTTTTCACCAGGTTGATTAGCACTTGCTCAATCATTTCTTCATCGCCTTGAATGGTGATATATTCTGATTCGCAATGATAGCCAAACTGAATGGAAGTCTTTTTAAGTTCGGGCTTCATGAATTGAGCTACCTTTTCGAGCAGATCTTTTACGCGGATGCTTTTAATTTTCGGCTGCGGAAGGGAGGTATACTCACGATAGGCATCAATGAATTTAATCAATCCCTTACTTCGGTTTTCAATTGTGGTTAGGCCTTCTCGTAAATCTTCGGCACCTTCGGTTTGCAACTCGTAATGATTTTCTGTTTTAATCATATCATGATCCAGAATTTCGCGTAGGGTAGAAGTGAGTGACGAAATAGGAGTGATGGAGTTCATGATTTCGTGACGCAACACGCGGGTTAAGTTTTGCCACGCATCTAATTCTTGCTTTTGTAATTCGTTTTGGATGTTTTGCAGGGTAACCAGTTTAACCGTGTTACCACGGATTCGTAATTCAGTGGCTTGCAACGTAAGCAAGTATTCGTTCCCGGATTTATACAATGTACTTTTTCCGGATTGAACTTCCATCAATGCTTGATAAAGCTTTGGGTTTGTGTCGGCCAATTCATTTACATTTTTTAGACTGGCCATACCAATAAAACGTTTCGCGTTGGTATTCATCAGTTGCACTTGCCCATCGGGGTCAAACGAAATGATACCGGTTCTTACCTGTTGCACAATGGTATTCAGGTATTGCCAATGTTCTTCTTTTTCAGTTCGGGTATTTCGAAAGGCTTCTAACACTTCGTTGAAGGCTGTATTCAGTTCCCTAAAACTTTTACCAAGCTTATTGTCGTTGGCAAAGCCAGAAAGGAAATCGGAATACTTTACAGATTCTAAGAAGCGTGTAAGTTTTCGATTGGTTTGTGATGTGAAGCGATATAGCTCAACTAGCTGCCCAACGATGATGAGGCACGTAAGAGCCGCAGCAAAAATCATGTTTGGTCTGCTTACCATAAACACGAAGAGTGCCATTACTAGTCCCAACAGCACAACCCTCAACCCAACCCGAAAACGAAAATCGTTAAAACCCATTTTTAGTAAATAGTAGTTAGTCCTTAGTTTTTAGATGGCGGGTTATTAGTTGGCAGTAGGCGGAATGCAGTCTCAGCGATTAACTGCTTACTGAATACTGCTTACTGGTAACTTTCCTTGATGTAAAAATAAGCACTAAAGCCCATGTTTTTCTAACCTTCTGTATAAGGACGAACGGGTGAGGCCTAATTCGGCAGCAGCCTGAGTTATATTTCCGTTGTATTTTTTTAGCACTTTTCTAATCAACAGTTTTTCTACTTCCTCTAAATTGAATTGATCCAAATTAATTTGTTGATCACCTTCTTTGGCAGTAGGAGCTGCAAAGTTGAAGTCTTCCGGTTGAAGCACAGAAGAGTTACTCAGGATAATGGCACGCTCAAGCGAGTGTTGTAGTTCGCGAATATTTCCTGGCCACGGATGTTTCGTCATGCGTGTCATGGCGCCTTCACTTATTTTGGTGATATTCTTTGCGTAGCGAGTTGAGTAATGTTTTAAGAAATGATTGGCTAACAATGGGATGTCTTCAATCCGATCCCGCAAGGGGGGAATTTCAATTTCAATGGTGTTGATCCGGTAAAGTAAATCTTGTCGAAATCGATTCTCTTTTACCATTTCATAGAGCGGAAGGTTTGTGGCACAGATTAATCGCAGATCAATCAAAGTTTCTTTGTTTGCGCCTACACGACTCACTTTTTTATTTTGGATGGCGGTAAGAAGTTTTGCCTGCAAGGGCATGGAAAGATTTCCGATTTCATCGAGAAACAAAGAGCCCTGGTTTGCCATTTCAAATCGACCGGCACGATCTTCTTTTGCATCGGTAAACGAGCCCTTCTTATGACCGAAGAGTTCGCTCTCGAAAAGTGTTTCAGTAATTGATCCTAAGTCAACACTTACAAACGATTCATTTTTCCGGGCTGAGTTTCTGTGAATGGCGCGGGCAATCAATTCTTTTCCGGTACCATTCTCACCTAAGATTAAAACGTTAGCATCAGTTTGAGCTACCCGTTCAATAGTTTGAAATATGCGTTGCATCACCTGGCTTTGGCCAATGATGTCGCTATACTTTTCATTGATGGCCTGATTGATCTCGTGATTTTTAGTCTTCAGGGTTTCAACCTGATCGCGCGATTCGCGCAAGCGCATGGAAGAAAAAATGGTAGCCAACAGCTTTTCGTTTTCCCAGGGCTTTAATACAAAATCTGTGGCTCCTGCTTTAATTGCTTTCACAGCCATTTGCACATCGCCATAAGCAGTAATCAAAACAACTACAGCCGAAGGGTCAATACTTAAAATTTTCTCAAGCCAATAATATCCTTCGCTACCGCTGCTTACATCTTTTGTAAAGTTCATGTCCAGCAGGATTACATCGTAATCTTCATTACCCATGAGTGTGGGAATTGCCTCTGGGTTTTTTTCAATATCTACCTGCGCTACATGCCGCTTCAGGTACATTTTAGCTGCCTTTAATAAATCTTCGTTATCGTCAACGATCAGGATTTTGCCATGCTTAGAGTCTGACATATAGGGAATTTAATTTTTGCCTGTCCGCAAGTGGGCAATATTAGTACCGAAATCGAGATACTTGTTATTTCGCTTAATTCGCATGACTGGTGAATCAAAGATAGAAAGTCTTGTCCGCATGCGGACATATTCGTTCACATGTGAACGAGAATGATTTAAATTAACCTTTAAATCCATCTTTATTCCGCTTATTTCCGTTGGCACGCTTGTTGGCAAGTGCATTCCAGAATTTAATTACACGAGTTTAAGAAGTATATGGATAAGAAGATTGCAAAGAAGAACTGGACGCTGAAGCGGATAGCAACCTACGGAGGTATTGCCTTGCTGGTTGGATTTATTGGGTATCAATTTATTTTTGCCGACCGCAGATCGACATTTAAAACCGATAGGGATAAGCTAACAATCTCCACCGTGCAACGTGGAGAGTTCAAAGAATTTATTCCTCAAACCGGAACTGTAGAACCAAGTCGCACCGTGTATTTGGACGCTATCGAAGGTGGAAATATAAAAAACATTGTAAGTGAAAGTGGAAAGATAATGAAGAAGGGTGATGTGATTTTAGAACTCACCAACCTTAATCGCGAACTCACGGTATTACAGCAAGAAGCTTCCTTCAACGAAAGTATTAACCGTGCTCGGGAAACAAAACTGAACATAATGCGAAATGATTTGGAGCAACGGCAAACATTAGCTCTGATTGAAAATCAATTACAATTACTGGAGCCACAATACAAACGCCAAAAACAATTGTTTGAAAAAAAATTAATTGCCAAGCAAGAGTTTGAACAAACTGAAGCTAACTATCGATACAATCTTGAAAGAAAGCGAATCACGTACGAGGTATACAGAAATGATTCAATAGACAGAATCCGACAACTTAGGTTTACTGCCGAATCAGAACAAAAAATGATGATGAGTCTAAATGGGCTTTCAAAGATCTTAGATAATTTGGTTATCAGAGCGCCTATTGACGGCCAACTATCAACTCCACATTGGGAGATTGGACAGTCTGTTTCTCAAGGCCAACGATTAGGCCAAGTTGATATTATAGGAAGCTATAAGGTGCGTGTTCCTATTGATGAATTGTACTATCCAAAAATCTCAGTCGGATTGCCTTCAACAACAAGCTATGCAGGAAAGGATTACCGACTCGTGATCAACTACATTTATCCAACCATTCAAAATGGAAGGTTTGAAGTAGATATGGATTTTGTAGGCGAAACACCTAATGATATCAGAAGAGGACAATCATTGCGTTTGCGAATTGAATTAGGTCAGGCCTCGGAAGAACTGTTATTGCCCGTTGGCGGATTTTATAAAGATACGGGTGGTAATTGGGTGTTTGTGTTGGATAGTGATGATAAAGCTGTGCGCAGAAATATTAAACTGGGCCGCAAGAATACTGAGAACTTTGAAGTACTGGAAGGACTTCAACCTGGCGACCGCGTAATTACTTCTTCATACGAGAATTTTGGAAACAATGAGGTTTTAGTTTTGAATTAATGCAACTATTTAACTAAACAGGCGTCTAATACAAAGAAATTGAATTCATACCGTAACTTTTGAAACAAAATAAAGTAATCCTTAAAACTATACTCCTAAATACTTCATCTAACATATAAACCGAACCGGTTATGATCAAATTAAAAAATCTAGAAAAAGTTTACACTACTGAAGAAGTAGAAACCACTGCCCTCAACAACATTAACCTCGAAATTAAGGGTGGCGAATTTGTGGCCATCATGGGTCCCTCAGGTTGTGGTAAATCAACCTTGTTGAACATCCTTGGTTTGCTTGACAATCCGTCTGGTGGCGAATATCATTTTGGCGAACATGAGGTAGCAAAATATTCAGAACGCCAACGTGCTCAATTGCGTAAGGGTTCAATAGGCTTTGTATTCCAAAGCTTTAACCTGATTGATGAATTGACTGTTTTTGAAAACGTAGAACTTCCATTATTGTATTTAAAAGTACCTTCAGACGAGCGCAAGAAGCGCGTAGAAGAAGTACTTGAGCGCATGAATATCATGCATAGAAGAAATCACTTTCCTCAACAGTTATCAGGTGGACAGCAGCAGCGTGTTGCTATTTCACGCGCCATTGTTGCAAAACCAAAAGTAATTCTTGCCGATGAACCGACTGGTAACCTTGACTCTGCTAATGGTGAAGAGGTAATGAAATTACTTTCCCAATTGAATGAGGAAGGCACTACCATTGTAATGGTTACGCACTCACCATATGATGCAAACTATGCGCATCGCATTGTTAACTTATTCGATGGTAAAGTGGTGACTGAGAATATTAAAGAACAATTTCATGTTTAACTAAAGATTTCAGGGAAGCAAGTTCCTTGATTCGTTCTTCATAGTTTAGGTTTAGGTTAGATAAGGCTCGTTCTGTTTACAGGATGAGCCTTATTGTTTTAGGTACCTTTACAACACCGAACACACTGCTGTACATTATTGAACATAACTTCATTCGGTTGCGCTCTGTGCAGCCCGGTTAGCTTTATTAAGTGACTGGCATCTTTCTTGAACTACAGATGCAACCCTAAAGAATAAGAACGAGTCTTTACTCCATTAACCTTTCATTATGATCAAAAACTACTTGCTCATCACTCTCCGCAGCATGATGAAAAACAAATTATTCATCTTAATCAATGTGTTTGGGATGGGAATCGCTATCGCATGTTGCATTACAGCTTATTTGAATTGGGATTTTAGTAATAGTTGGGATAAGGTTCATGTAAATGCTGATCAAATTTATCGTGTTCAATTTTGGAGAGAATTTCAAGGTAA
>CAWBCB010000140.1:0-6156 GCA_963787095.1 uncultured Cytophagales bacterium
ACCAACTTTTTAAGTTCCTGCTTATTTCGTTGGGAAGTAATACCATTGTAAATGCCATCTTTTTCGCGCGTGGTTAGGCGCCAACTTAAAGAAGCGCGGGTACTGTTTTGGCGAATGCTGTCCATCTTCTGCAAAATGGGTACATAATTTTCGGATTGATACTGTAAGTCGATGCGATCAATAGGTACATGTAACCACGAGTGTGCCTGGCCAATGAGCATATCACTATTGATGTCTTGAAAGTTTTCGAAGTTATTGTAAACGCTGCTAATCGGTTGAGTGAGATCATCAACAATAGTTTGGCCAGATTTAGGCATTATGGTGGCCAACTTAGGGGAATCACGAATAGAAATGAAAATTACTCCAGAAGTGTTTTCAGAAACCCACTCATGGAACGAATAGAGAAACCGGATGGCGTCTGACATTCCAAAGTTATCCGAAATACCTGCATCCATTATCTGAATAGGTGGATCGGTAGGTAACGTTGTGTTAGGCGTTATATAAGGAAACGTTGCACTCATCCGCAAAGCCGAAAGAAACCGCAAGTCTTGTGAGTCTTGTTCTTTGAAAAAATGCATAAAGTCAATACCGCTCACTTTTAATTGTTTGTAGTCTGTAAAATTCTTTTCCTCCGAATTCATAAAGGAAACAGACTTGGACGCAATGTAAACTTTACGGCCATCGTTAATTACCGTGGGCGCTAAGATCACCATGGGCGTAATTCCCTGACCTTCCACTTCGGCATACGCCTGAATGGGCTTGTCCATTAACCCTTCAGTGATTTGATTGAGTTGATCTTCGAAGGTAAAAGCACGGTCGCGCTGATAAGATTTTCCGGCATATTCAAACTTGGTGAACCCAACAAATAAGTCATTCGCCAACAAACTGAAAATAAGCGGATTTAAATTGTCACTCGATATTTTTTGGCGATGAATAGCTCCATAGGGGTCAACCTTTTCACCCAATTTTTCGCGAAGTTTTAGTTCCCGAAAGTAGCTCGCTCCGATAAGTCCACCTGATGCACCGGTGATCAATACACTGTTTTCCATCAGTTTGCCATGGGTGAGGCTATCAGCAACTTGCAAGGCGCTTAGTGTCCATAGCGAAGCACGCTTGCCACCACCGCTGGCACACAGGAAAATCATTTTTGGTTTCGACTCTGCATTAAACTTATTCCGCCAGTTTTTTAATTGCGCTAACACAACCTGGCGGTCAGCTTCCATTACGGTTCGATCGAGTTCATTTTGCAGCGTAGCCACAGAGTATTCGGCAGGCGTTGTATCATAGTTCAATCCAAAGGCTTCATACTTTTTTGAAAAGAAATCCTCACCAACCAAATGGTTAATAAAGAGAAATATGATTAATGCCGCGGTGGCCGACCAACCGCCAAACCAAAAGGAGAAGGCCCCTGATAGCATAACAAAAATGGTGAGAAAAGTCATAAAACTACAGGCTGCCGGAATCTGAAAGGTTGGGTAATCTTTGAAGATGCCCAGCACCAACACCATAGCAAAGATGAACAGCTCAATAATGACCAGGTTGAAATGATTTTGATCAAATACCTGTAATACCGTGGCCTTATCGTAAAAGACATTTTCTTCAACTTGAATGGGCCTGAGAGAACTATTCAAATAATAATCAACACGCACTTGTTTTTTACGAACGATGTCTAGTTTTTTCATGGCACTGGCGCGTGTCACCTTTACGTTTTGCTTAATCTTTTCATCAATTCGGCAAACCATGTATTTAAATATGTCTTTGTTCGTAAACTTGAAGTAAAGGGAAAACGCAAGTGTCATTAAAATATACCCACAGAAAAACCCGGCAAGATTTTTTGCCAGAATTGCAGGTGTGCTGTATTCATTGCTGATCTGAAAAGCAATTACCTGATACACATAGGTGATTAGAAAGACTAGCGGAATGATGCTATTGTTAATGGTGAATTTTTTGAACGGGTTACTCAATGCCCCAACAAATGAAAAACGATGACCATCCGTAATGTACGAGGTAATGTGAAAAGCCATGGTGAAGCCCGCTGTGAGTAGCCCCATCATAAGGAAGCTGGTAAAATTTACCTTATTAAGGTATTCAGGGTCGAGGAAGAGATAAGGGATGCCCAAGTATTTCCCAAAATTTCCCGTTACCATGGCGAATAAGATGATCCAGCATAAAATCAGGATATGGTTGCGCCTGAAGTTATTCAGCAGCAACTGAATCGGGAACGAGTAGAATACTTTAGGTAGAAAAAGGTAGAGTTTTCTCATGCAATAAACTCTTCAAGGTAATTAATTTTTTGGAATGCAACGAACCAAGAAATTTGCATCGGCAGGTGGCCATTCGCGCTAAAATTCGTAACTCGTAAAGCGTAATTTCTAATTCATTTTAGTTGACAGAAACCTTTTCCATTTATCGTTCCTCGGCTGGCTCGGGTAAAACCCGCACCCTTGCCAAGGAATACCTGAAACTGGCATTGCGCTCGCGGGCGGATTATTTTAAACACATTCTTGCGGTTACGTTTACCAACAAGTCCACCCAGGAAATGAAGGACCGGATTTTGGCCTACCTGGATGATTTTGCCAACAATCGTGACAATGACCTTTCAGAAGAGTTGCGAACCGAGCTGAAGTTGGATGCCTCCACCTTTCAATTGTATGCTCAGGAAACCCAGGCCGAGATTCTTCACAAGTATGCCCAGTTTTCAATCAGTACCATCGATGCGTTCTTTCAAAAAGTAATTCGGTCGTTTACCCGCGAGGCCGGCTTGGTAGGCGATTACCGGTTGGAGGTTGAGCAAGAACCTATCATGGAAGAGGTGATTGACAATTTGATGGATGAGTTAGGAAGCAATGAACAACTTACCAGGTGGGTGGTTGATTTCGCCAACGAAAATCTTGAGAATGAACGTGCGTGGGATGTTCGCAGTAGTTTAATTAAGTTCTCCGAAGAGATTTTTAAAGAAGAGTTTCGGGAAATCGAAGATGAAGTTACAAAAACAACTGCGCAGCCTAATTTCTTTTCAGATTTATTGAAACAACTTAGAAAGCGAAAATTTGAGTTTACCAATTTTGTAACATCCAAAGCAAAAGAGGCGCTTACCTTGATTCATGAACAAAACTTAACAGCCACTGACTTTAAGTATGCCGGAGGTGGGGTGTACAATTGGTTCCAAAAAGTTTCGAAGCATACATCGGTAAAACAGTTTGACGAAAAGGAAATAGGGAAGCGACCGTTGAATGAATATCAAAGCAGTAAAAATTATCCCGATAAGGATACAATTCACAGAGGAGTTTTAACAAAACTTGCTGATGAAAAACTGATTCCTTTGTTGAATGATATTCTTACTTATCGTGAAGCGAATTATAAAACCGCACTTTCAGCTGAAGTCGCTCTCAGTAACTTTTATTCTTTTGGATTAATTACTGACATCTCGCGAAAGCTAAAAGAATATAAAGATGAAAACGGCATTATGTTACTGGCGGATGCGCCTCGTTTTTTAAATGGCGTTATTCAGGATAGTGATACACCTTTTATTTATGAAAAAGTAGGTTCCTTCTATCGCAATTATCTGATCGATGAGTTTCAGGATACTTCGGGGTTGCAATGGAAAAACTTTTTGCCGTTGCTTACCAATGGATTGGATCAGGGCTACCCAAGTATGGTAGTGGGTGATGTGAAGCAGGCAATTTATCGCTGGCGCGGAGGAGATCTCAATTTACTTCAACAGAAAGTTGAACAGGAAGTAGGTGGACATCGGGTGGGGTCGAAGGAACTTAATCATAATTACAGGAGTGCTTCTGCTATTGTGGAGTTTAATAATACATTGTTTAAGTCACTATCCATGCTTGTTGCTAGTGAAACAGGTAAAACGATTTCAACGGATGCTTATGCGGATGTAGCGCAGCAAGTTCACAAAACTGAAAAGGGTTTTGTCTCGATCACTTTACTGAAAGATGAAGAAGATAGAAAGTGGAAAGAGATAGCCTTGAGCAAGATACCCGAATACCTTGAGAGACTTCAGGGTCTTGGTGTTCCTTTAAAAGATATTGCAATTTTGGTGCGTGATAACCGCGATGGTCAGCTTATTGTTAAGCATTTATTGCAATACAAAAATTCTGACGATGCGAAACCTGAATGTCGGTACGAAGTAGTATCCAATGAATCTCTTCGGTTGGATGGTGCAAGTTCAGTCAATCTACTTATTAGTGCTTTACATTATTTACTAAATCCTGAAAACGCAATTGCGCGTGCTCAGTTAGGGTATGAGTATGCAAGACTTCATGAACCCGATAGGCCACTAACCGATGTTTTTGCGGTAACCAATCAGATTGACTTCGAAAATAATTTACCTGAATCGTTTACCAAGCGCAAGGCAACCCTAAAGAAAATGCCTTTGTTTGAATTAACAGAATCGTTGGTCGAACTGTTTGCTTTGGGAAAAATTACTGGGGAGTTAGCCTATCTACAATCGTTTCAGGATTTAGTCCTTGAGTTTTCCAATCGTGAGCGAAACGACATTGGTGTTTTTCTGGAATGGTGGGAAACCATAAAATTCAAAAAATCAATTCAGGTTTCGGGTGAAGTGGATGCAGTACAAATTCTTACGGTGCACAAATCAAAAGGATTGCAATTCAAGTATGTAATCGTTCCTTTTTGTGCGTGGGAGTTAGATCATGGTTTTGGTCGCGATCCAAACCTTTGGGTGCAATCAAAAGAAATTCCGTTTGATAAGGCAGGTCATTTACCGGTGAAGTATTCAAGTACGTTGGACGATACAGTATTCTCTGAGTATTACAAGGAGGAGCGAAGTCGCAGTTACCTGGATAATTTGAATCTATTGTATGTAGCGCTTACGCGCGCTGAGCAAGGGTTGATAGTAATGTTGCCTCATCAGAAGAGGACTGTTGGCGGTTTATTGATTGACGGCATCCAACAATCCCTGGAACTCAAATCGGGTTGGGATGAAGCCACGCAAACCTGGAGCGCAGGAAGCTGGTCGATTGCCAAAGAGAAAAATAAAAAAGTATCATCTATTCCTATTGAACTGAATCATTATCCAGCAACTTCCTGGCGCGATCAATTGGTGATCCGGCAAACGGCTAAAGGATTTTTTAATAAGGCGGAAAACGAAACTTTTGAAAAGGTACGGTACGGAATTCATATCCATACCATTTTATCGAGAGTAAAGTATCAGAAGGAGTGGGAAGAAGTACTGGAGCGACTGGTGTCAGAAGGTCTTATTTCATTGGAAGAGAAACCGCGCATCTATGAATTGATGACTGAGCTACTATCAAATCCACTGATTGCATCCTGGTTTTCTGAATCGTGGAAAGTGCGCACCGAAGTACCTATCATTATACCGGGTGGTGGTGATAATCGTATCGATCGATTGATGACAGATGGTAGCAGAGCCATAGTGGTTGATTTTAAAACAGGAGAACCCGCGAAGGCCGATCAACATCAGGTGATTGAATACATTGCTATTATGCATCAAATGAATTTCACGGAAGTGGAGGGCTATTTATTGTACACAAAAACCGGTGATGTAGTTTCAGTGCCCCCTGGTAAAACAGGCAAGAGCAAAAAGAAAGACGACAAACAATTAGGATTGGATTTTTAGCATGGAATCGTATTTACGAGAATTAGCAGCACAACTAAATAAGGAAAATCCTAGCTGGGATTCGGTAACACTAGTATTCCCTAATCGAAGAGCTGCTTTATATTTTCGCAAGCACTTGAGTGACATTATCACCAAGCCTTTGTTTGCACCCACGTTAATTACCATTGAAGATTTTATTTCGGAACTGGCAACGGCAAGGGTGCCTGATAAATTAGAACTTATTCACCGACTTCACAAAAGTTACGAGCAAGTAGTACAGGCCAGTGGAAAAGGTGAACCCTTCGATCAGTTTTATTTTTGGGGCGACATGCTCTTGCGCGACTTTGATGAGATTGACAAGTATCTTGTTAATGCCGAACAATTATTTAAAGACCTACGCAACCAAAAAGAGTTAGACTCAAGTTTTGATTACCTCACCGATGAACAACGGGAATTTCTTACCAATTTTTGGCAAAGCTTTGATGAAACGCTGAATGAAAATAAAAAGAAGTTTATTGAAGTCTGGATAAAACTGTTTGAGTTGTATAAAACATTCCGAA
>CAWBCB010000141.1:0-6485 GCA_963787095.1 uncultured Cytophagales bacterium
TAAAAATGAACAAGGGAATATACCTGGATGAAGAGCTAGAACATGCAGCACCTACTAATTATTGCATTGGTGTAGCGGGCTATCCCGAGAAACATTTTAATGCCCCCAACTTAAAGACCGACCTTAAGTATCTGAAATTGAAAGTGGATATGGGCGCTGAGTACATTGTTACTCAAATGTTTTTCGACAACAAGAAGTATTTTGATTTTGTAGACAAATGCCGGGAAGCAGGAATTAACGTGCCCATCATTCCGGGTATAAAACCCTTAACGGGAAAAGGTCAACTTACAATTCTGCCTAAGATATTTCACATCGATATTCCTGAAGAGCTGTCTGAAGAGGCAGAGAAATGCAAAGACCTTGCGGCTGTTAAAGAAGTAGGAATTGAATGGGCGATTCAACAATCAAAAGAATTGATAAAAGCAGGTGTACCTACCATGCATTTTTATTCGATGGGTAAATCCGATCCGATTTATCGAATTGCAAAGGAATTGTTTTAACAATAAAAAAGGGCCGAAGCCCTTTTTTTGTTGGTAATGATTACCACAGACTAAGGAATAGGTAAAGCAGTTGCTTTGTATTTACTTAAGTCTGTTAAGGGTATTGTCGCTCCAAACTTGGTATTAATAGCTTGTATAAAAACTCTTGATAAGAATGCATATCCACGACTATTTGGATGCACCCCATCTTCAGAATACATTCCCGTAGGTGGGTTTATATTTGGAGTAATTGTTACCCCATTATAAACTCCCACTTTTGCATTTATTAGTCCTTCTATTGCTGCGTCCACATCTGCTAGAGCAAGTCGCGCTGTGTAAGCAGAAGCAATTCCGGCAACTGTGGCGTTGTATGCAATTCTTGCTGCATTAATTTCTGCCTTTTCAGCAGGCACAATTACCCAGCGATCACCGACAGGTTCTGATACTCCCAGTAGTCCAAAAGTCCCGGGTAATCCAAGAACAGCTCCAGTTGCGAGTGGTATAACATCGGAGCTTGTTGATTGGCGAACTCGTTCATAGGGCACCAGGCCTGCACGCTGCTGAGCAGTAATAGCTCCTGCTCCTTTAAGTGCATCAAAGTATGGAGCTAAGTTTGTTAGCGTCTCATCAATGAGAAGAATTTTATTATTGCAAGAAATACTAAAGCTCACCTTTCGTGTTGCAATCTCACTGGCTAGCGCGTCTGAAATTCCAAAAGCAGCTTTGTTTGCAATTAGTCCATCCAGTGCGGCATTGTATCCTCCGAAACCTGTATTTAATTGAGCAACTTCAGCTTCCTTCAGAGGAATTGGATTGTATGACACTGACGTGAAGTGTGGCATTTTAAATATATCTGGAAAATTTCCAATTACACCTTTACTAGTTGTACTCGTAGTAAATAGTCCAATGCTTGGGTGACCGAAGACTGCTCCAAGTCGCGTAGTAAAATCACTGGAGGAAGTAAGAGGAGCATAATTTGGATCGCCCCCATAAGCGGCATATAGGAAGAAATCATCTAGGCCAAGCCAAACTAGTACAAATGTTCCTTGAGCAGTGCTAGCATCTGATATTATTGTCGATGTTCCTGGAACCGATGCAAATCGAGCGTAGAATGGACTAAAGCCAACAGCAGGATTAGGATTTGACCAATTACCAGTTGCTGATGATAAAGTTTGCCCAACAGTAACTGCTGGAACGCTAAAATTATTTATAGCTCCACCAGTATAGATAAATCCGGAATTTGCTGCTGGATTCGGTAAAGCCTCCAATACGCCTGGTGCATAAGCTTGCATAGTTGGCAATGGCGTAGGTTCGCCAGTTAAACAGCTTTTATTATTAGCATATTGAAGGAGCATTCTTCCTAAAATTGGTTTTGAGTTGTCAGTAAGAAAGGGTTGCGTTACAAACAAATTCCAGCCTAAAGATGCATTGATGTTCGGTTGAACAAACGCGCCTCCTCCAACACCTGTCATTGAAAATTGTGAAGCCATAATTGCACCAAGCGAATTATTTTGTCCTTCAGTAAAAAGGGCGCCTGCTTGCATTCCAGCAACAAATGAATTTCCAACAGCAACAAATTTTGTAAAGTTAGCAGTACCTGGAGTTCCACTTGTAACTGGGTGGCTCAATCACAGGTGGTTCTAATGTAATCAACTCTTGCTCACACGAAATGCTAATCAGCAAGGCGAGTGGAAGTATATAGAGAAACTTAATCGTTTTCATAGTTAATAATTTATGATTCAATTATCTTAAGAACTCGTCAAAGGTTAATGAGATGTAATACATCTGACCTACGAAAGGTGCACCGAGGTTAGTTCGGTAATCGCCACCCCCTAGGTTTGTAGCTCCTACTTTTAGCATAGAGCGCAGGGCAGATAATTTATAATTTACCTGTGCGTCTAACACTCCAAATTCAGGAACGTTCCAAACTCCATATGAAGATTGCCACAAATATCCTTCCTGCCATCTGAAGTTGATGTTGAATCCTAAATTGTCAATCAACTTTCTGTTTCCGATACCCACATTAAACTTGTTTGTAGGTGTGTTAAATCCGGCCCGGAAATCAGCAGATTCATTCGCATCGAAAGAAGCATAGCTATAACTTCCATTTAATGAGAAGTTACGGGGTAGAGAATAGGTGAACCCTAAACCTGCGCCTAATGAAGTAACGTTCTCTAACGAGTTGTTATACAAACTATACAAACTTCCGGCTGGTACGGGATTGCCTTGATGAGTAGTCGGTGCCTTAACCGCAACAATTTGACCTCCAATAAAATCCTGATAGGATGTGTAATAGAAGTTCATGTCGATAAGAAGCTTATTTGAAAATACTCCTTTGTAACCTACTTCAAATGACTTCAATTGTTCAGGTTGTACGTATGGAATGTCAGCCGTTACAAGTAGCGCTGAGTTTCCACCGGTTGGTGTGCCATCAGCAGCAAGACTTCCACCCGATGCTCTGTACACATTATAGGATTCTTGTGTCCAGGCACCTCCATTATGCACGCCATAACGGCCCGCATTTGCTTCGGTGCTACCCAACAATGTTCCGCTTGAAGATGGGAAGTAAATAAACTGAGCTTGTGTATCAGGGTTTCTAAAACCTGTTTGGAAAGAGCCTCTGATATTATGATTTTGCGAGAAAGTGTAAACTGCTGAAAGGCGAGGAGTTACCTGACCATCGAAGTTTTCATTCTTATCATAACGCAATGATCCAGTTATTTTCAAAGCATCGGCAAAAGTTTTTGCGATTTGAGTGTAAGCTCCAAATTCATTAATCTTAATTCGACTAAAGTTAGCACCATCATCAGGACCTTCATTAAAGATTGTACCCGAACTGAATAGGTTGTATTGTCTTACGTTACCTCCAATCTGGATCTCGGCCCAATCGATTTGGTTCATGAAGTTATAATTGAATTCAGCATGATTAAGTTTAGAGTTATCAAGAAAGGATGCGCCACCGCCATTTGCAGGATGTATTCCTCCATTTGCATCCGTCCAGGAACCAGTAGGAACACGTTGGAAATAGTTATCGCGAACAGTTTGCATTAAACTGCTGTACCCTGGTGTGCCGGGTTGTGGTCTATTCCTGTCAGCAAAAGCACGTGCGGCATCATTGTTACCTGCAGGAACACCAGGAACATAGCCTTGCATAGCTACTACATAATCAGGCACCCAATTAGTGGCTGAAGGACTATAAAGCTCATTCGCGTAAGCACCTAACGCAGATAAGTTATATGACTTGCCAGCATCTGTTGCAGTTTGATACCCACGAACAAAGAAATTTTCACCTTTCAATTCTAATTTATGAAACTGTTGACTGAAATCTCTTAGCACATATTTTTCTGTTCCCTGATAGATTGAGCTTCCACCGCCATAACGATAATTATATAAAGCTTCAATTTTATCTGTAATTCGGTAATGCAATGCGCCATCAAACTTTAAACTTTTTGCATCACGGCCATCAGAGAATGCATTTAACATGTCTTCTTCTCTAAATCCAGTCCGTGTAATAGTTCCAATACTTGGCACAGGCACAGCAATTCGGGTTTCATCACCATATAAGTTCAGTCCATCAAAATCTTTTGTTCCACTTAAGTCTGTTGTTGATTCAGGAAGAGTTCGGGAAGTTTTATAATCATTACTTAACCAGTCCGTAGCCTGAAGCATGGAGAAGTTAAGTTTGAAGGCAAACTTGTTGTTAAATGCTTTTGCATATCGGATGCTATATTGAATAAACGGATCAGATCCACCTGCATCCGAATTTGTTACCCCACCTTTAACTTGAGCGCTCAACCCTTGATATTCAAAAGGACTTTTGCTCTTCATGATCAGAATACCATTGAAGGCATTTGGGCCATAGAGGGCAGAGGCCGCGCCTGGTACAAGTTCTACGCTCTCCGCATCTAATTCGCCCATACCAACAATGTTACCTGTAGGGAAATTTAGCAAAGGAGCCTGAGTGTCCATTCCGTCCACCAACTGAACAAACCGAACGTTGGCAATAGTAGCAAAGCCACGCGTGTTAATAGAAGTAAGATTTAAACTTCCAGAGTTAACCTGAACTCCCTTTACGTTGGCTAATGCATCGTAAAAATCAGGAGTGGCAGCCTGCTTAATGGCAAGAAGATCCATCTTCTCAATGGTAACAGGCGATTGTAAGATACTTTCTTCAACGCGAGAAGCAGAAACAACCACTTCCTGACCGAGCAGTGTTTGTTCTTCCATACTAACGTCTAATTTGGTTTCTGCATTCGTTATCTCAATTTCCTGAGTGCCGAAACCAATAAATGAAAAGGCTAAAGTAAAGGGAGGCGCTTGATTTACGCTTAGACTATATTCACCACTGGTATTGGTAATGGTACCTATTACCCGCCCTTTTACTACGATGTTGACACCAGCTAATCCATCGCCACTGGCGTCTTTTACCGTTCCTGAAATCGATGTTGTTTGAGCCATTACGAGGGCCGTCCCACCGAGCCAGAAAAGAGCGAGTAGCAACGCTTTTTTATAGAGTTTGTTCATAAGAATTATGGGTTTAATTCTTTAAATCTACAAGAAAAAGGCAAATTGCAAACGGTTGATAGGGGCTTTTTTCAAAGCCTAACAAGATTCTAAGGTTTTTTTTGCTAGTTTTTTTCTTGTTTAACCATTTCTACGAGGCGGTCACACAGGGCATTTATTTCATTAGCCATCTTTTCATCTCCTGTGGAACTTAGAACACTTTGCGCAATGCCGCCCACACATTCAATATAAAATCGCTTCATTTCGTCCACTGGCATATCCTTGGTCCACAAGTCAATGCGCATGGTATTCTTTTGTTTATCATCCCACAAGGAAACAGAGATCGATTTTGTTTCGGAAGGCGTGCCTTCTGGTTTATCGGTGGCATCCCAAAGAATTTTTTCCGGAACGTTGTTATTATCGAGGTCTATTGAAAAATGAATACTGGATTTTTTCATTTAATTAGGTCTATTCAAATTGGCTGGCAAAATTACAAAACCATTTCTGGGATTTCGCCTTCTACGATTAGCTTTCCTGCGGTAGCATTCTTTATTTCTTCTACCGAAACTCCAGGTGCGCGCTCTAATAATTTAAATCCTCCTTGCGGGAGAATATCTAATACAGCTAAGTCGCTGACAATTTTAGTCACACATTTTATCCCGGTAATGGGAAGCGTACATTTTTTTAAAAGCTTGGAAGCGCCATCTCGGCTGCAATGTTGCATGGCCACAATGATGTGTTTCGCAGAGGCCACCAAATCCATGGCTCCGCCCATTCCTTTTACCATTTTACCAGGTACTTTCCAGTTGGCGATGTCTCCATTTTCAGAAACTTCCATGGCTCCCAATATCGTAAGATCAACATGACCACCCCGAATCATAGCAAAACTTTCGGCTGAGTTGAAGAGGGCAGAGCCCGGCATCATGGTGATCGTTTGTTTTCCGGCATTTATTAAATCAGCATCTACATCAGCTTCTTTTGGAAACGGACCAATGCCCAGCAAACCATTTTCAGATTGCAGCACTACATTAAGTTGAGCAGGAATAAAATTTGCAACGAGTGTTGGAATTCCAATTCCCAAATTGATGTACATACCATCTCTTACTTCCTTTGCTATACGAGACGTCCAATCGACATGCTGTTGGAAACCGCACTACCAGTCTTGCCTTTGGCTAGCCGTGACGGTTCCGGACCTTCAGTTGTCCGCCATCCATGCGCTGACTGATCTTGAGCGATGCGGTAGATGCGCCCGTGATGAGATTGCCGTTCAGCAGCCACTGGTATTTGCGCTTCGCCGCTCCCGGCCATACACCCGGTGTGACACGCACGGTCGCGCCGACACCTGCTGTTGTAGGTAGGAGCGGTGCTTTTGTGGCTTTCACAATCTGACCGGCCCATGCCGGCTGCACCAGTACGGTCGCCGCAAGAGCAGCGGCGAGGACTAAGCGAAGGGCGTTGCGATTGCGCATCAGGGGTGCTCCGGTCGATTGTCGAGATTGACGA
>CAWBCB010000142.1:0-8901 GCA_963787095.1 uncultured Cytophagales bacterium
AATCCATCATGCCTGCTCCGCAAGCTTTCTTAATTTTGCAACATCAGCTGCTGTTACTTCGGCCATTGTATTATGAGTTTAATAAATTCAACTAGTGTTATTCTTCAGCTTTAGTATCTTCATCATCAGCTGCTTCAGAAACTTCAACTTCTTTCTTCTCTTCATCAGCTACTGGTGATGTTTTAGCTTTACGAGCACGGGTATGATGATGTGTTGGCTCATCGCTCTTTCTCTTTTGCTACTGGTTCTTTCTCCTTCTCAGCTTTACGCTCATCAAGACCTTCCTGAATAGCTTTTGACATGATAGTCAACTATCAGCGAGATAGATTTTGAAGCATCGTCGTTAGCAGGAATTACAAAGTCGATAAGAGTTGGATCGCAGCAAGTATCAACCATTGCAAATACAGGAATGTTTAGTCTTTTTGCTTCGCGAACGGCAATGTATTCTTTCTGAACATCAACAATGAAAAGTGCTGCAGGAAGTCTGTTTAGATCAGCGATTGAACCTAAGTTCTTCTCAAGTTTAGCACGTTGACGGGTAATCTGAAGTTTTTCGCGTTTTGACATGTTTTCAAAAGTACCATCGGTAGCCATTTTGTCGATGGTCGACATCTTTTTAACCGCTTTACGGATAGTTGGGAAGTTGGTAAGCATACCACCTGGCCAGCGCTCAGTTACGTAAGGCATGTTAACTTGTTTTACATGTTCAGCAACAATCTCTTTAGCTTGTTTTTTGGTTGCAACGAAAAGAACTTTACGTCCTGATTTTGCAATTTGCTTTAGAGCTGCAGCAGCCTCATCAATCTTTACGGCAGTTTTCTGTAGGTCGATGATATGGATACCATTACGCTCCATAAAGATGTATGGAGCCATTTTAGTAGCTTGATTTTTTCAAGCAAATAATTTCTATTTCAACTCTAATACAAACATGAATTTATTCGATATTAAAGAACAGCCCAAAGTTTATGATGTCATCATCGTTGGCTCTGGTGCTGGTGGTGGAATGGCAGCTTATCAACTTGCCAAAGCTGGTGCGAAAGTATGCCTATTAGAAGCAGGGGGGTATTTTGACCCTGCCGACCCAAAATATATTACACAACTCAAAAACCCTTGGGAGTCGCCACGTCGTGGAGCAAGTACACGTATTCGCCCATTCGGAGATTTTGATGCTGCTTGGGGAGGCTGGGATATTGACGGAGAACCATATTCTGCTGTAAAAGGCACACAATTTGGCTGGTTTCGTTCAAGAATGTTGGGTGGTCGTACCAATCACTGGGGACGTATTTCGATGCGTTTTGGTCCAGATGATTTCAAAAGAGGTACATTAACAGGCATCGGAGATGATTGGCCAATAGATTATGAAGATATTTCTCCATATTATGATAAAGTAGATAAATTTATTGGACTTTTTGGCACAAAAGAAGGTATCAGAAATGAGCCAGATGGTCATTTCTTGCCACCACCAAAACCTCGTTTGCATGAATTAATGCTTAAAAAAGCTGCCACAGGCATCGGAATTCCAGTAATTCCTTCTCGTAACCGGGTAAATATTCGGTATCACTTTCGGCATCAAATATTACCGGACAAACAGTTAATGAAACAAAGCAGGCAATCATTGAAGTATTTCCACGACCCAATGCAGCTTTTGAAATTAAGCCAAGACTAATTTATATCCCTGGCGGCATTCTGTACACAGACAATCGCAGTTTTGATGCCACTCGGTTTATCTGGGATTTTGGTGATGGTGCAACATCAACTGCTTTTGAACCTGAGCATAAATATAAAGACGAAGGTTTCTATACAATTAAGTTAACAGCTTTCAATCAATTTGATTGTGTGGATTCTACTACTCAGGAAAATGCTGTTAAAGTTCAAAAGGGTGGTCAGGTTTTAATACCGAATGCTTTTTCTCCAAACCTAAGTGCTTCGGGCAGTGGGGGTGGAATGAGCGATGGCAAGAATGATATCTTCCTTCCGCTGACTCGCGGGGTCGTTGAGTTTGAGTTGTTGATTTTTAATAGATGGGGTGAATTATTATTTGAAAGTCGTGATCCGGATTTGGGTTGGGATGGTACGTACAAGGGTAAGCTATGCCAACAAGATGTTTATATCTACAAACTGGCAGCTTCTTATGAAGATGGTGAGCGGGTTGTTCGAGTGGGTGATGTAAATCTTATTAGATGAAAAAACTTTATATAATTGTTTTCTTTTTGTGTAGTGTCTTTTTGGCGAAAGCTCAGGATCCGCAGTTTTCACAATATTTTGCAGCACCCCTTTATCTGAATCCGGCCTTCACTGGAACAACTCAGGATCATCGTTTTATTGCCAACTATAGAAATCAATGGCCCAACGCAGCCCGGGGTTTTGTTACTTATGCTTTCTCTTACGATTATAATTTGTATCACTACAATAGTGGCATTGGATTTTTAGCAACGGTTGATCAGGCTGGTACGGCTGGAATGAAATCCTCCCAGTTTAATTTTTTGTATTCATATAAATGGAATGTGTCTAATAAATGGGTTATCTCTACCGGCCTTAACTTTGGCTACGCATTTCGATCGGTAGATATCAATAAAATTATTTTTGGCGACCAATTGCAATTTGATTCGGACGGTAATGTGCCGAGCGATGATCCTGCTATTTATAGTTTAGGCACCTCGAGTTATTTTGATTTTAATGCGGGTGCATTGGCTTACAATAAGAATTTTTGGATTGGGTTTTCAGCAAGTCATATGAACAGACCTAATCGCTCGCTGCTTAATCAGGAATCTATTATTCCCATCAAAGCAAGTATTCATGGAGGAGTTCGTATACCCTTATATGGTGGTCCCTTTAAGAAGGATCATATTTCTGTGTTGGCACCTTCTTTCGTCTATAAGACTCAGGGAAGGTTTGATCAATTGGATTTGGGATTGCATTTTCTCTATGATCCCGTTATGATTGGCGTTTGGTATCGGGGTATTCCAATTCAGCAGAATGTAAAAGATAACATAAGCCAGGATGCTGTTGTGATTATTCTGGGCTTTCAGTTTGAGAAGGTGGAAATTGGTTACAGCTATGATTTTACCGTTTCAGAACTCGGGCCTATTTCTGGAGGTGCCCATGAAATAGCATTGAAATATAAGTTAGGAATCCAGATGCAGGCCAAAACCAAAAAGAAGGAAAAGTTCATTCCTTGCCCAACGTTCATTAAGAAATAATTATTCTACGCTGCTTTCATATCGATAATATCTCCTCCATAAAAGAGTATAGGAAACAGCCAACAAAATAAGAGTAAGTACCCAAATCTGTTTGCTCAAAACAAACATAAAACAACTGATAAATAACCAAAACAAGTACGTAATAAATTGATCGGGGTCGCGGTTTCTTTTATACAAATAACTGTGAATAGATAACAGAAAGCCGCTTGAGAGAAGAGGTAGTAATATCAATTGCAATAGATTTAATCCCTTTCCAAGGCTACCCGTTAACACAATCATTTCGGGTATCATAAACAACATGTAGAGGAGAAGATAATTTAAAAATGTTTGTGGTCGAGCAATAGGTAGGTTTCTTGTCCAACCAAGGTATTGATCTTCAAACACTTTTATTTTTTGAATTAGAAAGGTGTGTGATAGCATGGCAAACATCCAGGTGATGCCAATAATCCTGAAATCGTCTCCAGCCTCTAGTGTTTCTTTCACTATATAGATTAGAATTAATGAGAAAGCTTTACTAAGAAATAGTGCAGACTTCTCCTCTTTAATGAGATAAGCAACATACATACCCAGGCTGGTTTGTTGAAAGGGTATTGAATAGGATGGAAGTGTGATGAAAGATGGTTTGTGCTTTGTTCTTGCTGAATGATTCAGAATCCATGCACTGACCAGCCACAAAGCAAGCTGAAATAAAAACACAATAATAATTTCTTGATAAAACTTATTCTGAATACCTATGGAATAGATAGCAAGGGTATAAGCAAACACAGGTATGAATGTTAGAAAAACGATTTTGACTAAAAGCCAGAAACTTTGATGAGTTGGTAATGTTGCCAGATTATGCAAGAATAAGTATGAATCTTCGTTTGCTGTCTTCAAAATAAAATGTACTGACTTTGCGGTATAGAGTAGCCAGACCGCTAAAACAACAATCATAAATATTCCAGATGTTAGCATGCCATAAATTAGAGATTCATGGTAAAATTTAATCTGTGTGGATTCAATAATTCCAAACATGACGAAGAAAACGAAGAACAATAATCCGGCATGGCTTTTATAGAAAGGTGCCACGAGCGACTTAATCATTACATTCAAAACAGCGCTCATGAGTCAATGAATTTTGCGGTCTGATTCTCAATAATGATTTTAGAAGTTGGAATAAACTGGGTTTCTTGAAAAGGTTGATGCGAGCTTAAAAGAAATGAGACACCTTGCGCTTGACGTTCTTTAATCAACGTAAATAATTTGGGTAAAAAGGAATTTTCAAGCGTGATGAGAGGCTCATCGAGCAGAACAAGTTTTGTTGAGCCAATAAAGGGTAGTAATAAGGAAAGCTTTTTAACCATTCCACTGGAGTATGTTCCTACCGCAAAAGGAAGAAAACTTATGATGCCAAAGAAGTCAACAAGCTTATCAATGACTTCATCTTTCTCTACTCTCGTTTTTTGCACAAAACGGATAAGGTCCCAGCCCGAAAGAAATCCAGGAAATATAGGTTCTGCTTCAGCATAGGAAACTTGTTGTCGAAAGGCGAGTGGCTCTTTTATCAAATCAATTCCATGGAGGGTAACATTGCCTTCGAACGGATTAATGCCCGCAATGATTTTCATGAGAGTGGTTTTGCCCGAACCATTATTCCCCTTTATCCAATGTGCACCATCAGAAAGTGTGAGATCAGGAATTTCAAGAATGATGCGCTGACCGTAGGTCTTTTTCAGATTAGTAAGTTGAAGCATAGCGTATGACTACCGAATAGTACGAAATGTATTGGAATTAGTTAGTGTAAAAGTGATTCACTTTAATATGCAAGACAGCAATTTCTGTATAATTAATTATGCCTACTTTAGGTGCAATGGTTGACAAACTCGAGATCGGGAAAAAATGGTTTGAAGGTCAGGGGTGGACTCCTTTTAAGTTTCAACTGGAAGCCTGGGAAAGTTCAATGGCTGGTTTTAGCGGACTCGTAAATGCACCAACGGGTAGCGGAAAAACCTATTCACTTTTGATTCCTATTTTACTGGAAAATAAAGGTGACAAAAGAAAATTAAAAGGACCAACTGCCATTTGGATAACACCTATTCGGGCTTTGGCGAAAGAGATTGAGCTATCGGCCAAGCGGGCTAAAGAAGAACTTAACCCAACCTGGCGCATTGGGGTGCGGAGTGGTGATACAAGTACTACTGAGCGTGCCCGGCAAAAGGAAAAACCACCTGATTTTTTAATCACAACACCTGAAAGCCTGCATCTTCTGATTTCGCAAAAAGGACATGCGGAATACTTTTCTGATTTAACAACCATTGTTGTTGACGAGTGGCATGAACTAATTGGTTCCAAGCGAGGTGTACTCATGGAGCTTGCACTCTCTCGATTGAAAACTCTTTCACCAGATTTAAAAATTTGGGGCATCTCGGCAACAATCGGCAACATGGAGCAATCGCTTCAGATCTTGTTAGGAAACATGCCTTCTGAAAAAATAAAAATCATTAAAGCCAATATTCAAAAACAAGTTGAGTTAGTTTCTATTTTTCCTGATGAAGTAGAGCGATTGCCATGGAGCGGTCATCTTGGTATTGCGTTGTTGGATAAAGTGATTCCAATTGTTAAGGATAGTAACAGCACACTCATCTTTACCAACACGCGTTCTTTCGCTGAAATCTGGTATCAGAAAATGTTAGATCGTGCGCCTGAACTTTCTGGTCAGATTGCCATGCACCATGGTTCGATTAGCAAGGAGTTGCGAGATTGGGTGGAAGATCAATTACATGCCGGAAAATTGAAAGCAGTGGTGTGTACCTCTAGTTTAGACTTGGGTGTTGACTTTAGGCCAGTTGAAACAGTGATTCAAGTAGGAAGTCCAAAAGGGGTTGCCCGATTTTTACAACGCGCAGGTCGCAGCGGGCACCAACCGGGTGCGGTTAGTAAAATATATTTTCTACCCACCAATACCCTTGAGCTTACGGAATCAGCAGCGTTACGCGAAGCAATGGACAGAAACATTGTAGAAGATCGATTGCCCTATCTGCGTTCGTTCGATGTGTTGATACAATATTTAATTACGCTGGCGGTGTCTGATGGCTTTAAGCCTGCTGAAATTTATGAAGAGATCAAAAGCACGATTAGTTATGCCTCAGTAACAGAAGTTGAGTGGAATTGGGTGTTGAATTTTATAACCACAGGTGGTGAGGCGTTAACGGCTTACAATGAGTATCGAAAGGTGATTGTTGAAAAAGGAATTTATCGGGTAGAGAATAGTCGCATTGCTTTTAAGCATCGATTATCCATAGGTACTATCGTGGGCGATAACTTGCTGTATGTGAAATATGTGAGTGGAAAATTTTTGGGTACGATTGAAGAATACTTTATCTCCAGTCTAAACATTGGCGATGTGTTTTGGTTTGCTGGCCAGAGTTTAGAGTTGGTGCGCATAAAAGAGATGGAAGCTCATGTGCGAAAATCCAAAAAGAAATCTGGTAAAGTTCCTTCCTGGCAGGGTGGGAGAATGCCTTTGTCTTCGCAGATGAGTGAAATGATCCGATTGAAAATAGACGAGTCGGCACGAAATAAAGAAACAGATGATGAGATGCGTTTTCTCAGGCCGCTGATGGACTTGCAGAAAAAGCGTTCCCATCTGCCCAGGCAAAATGAATTTCTGGTCGAGTATTTCCAAACTTCAGAAGGATATCATGTGTTGATGTATCCCTTCGAAGGTCGGTTTGTGCATGAAGGTATGGCCGCATTAATTGCTTATCGTATGGCGCAGATCACCCCGATTACATTTTCCATTGCAATGAATGATTACGGATTTGAATTACTGTCCGATCAGGAGATTCCTATTTATGAGGCGATTGAAACAAATATTTTAGGAAGTGAAAATCTGATCAAAGATATTCAAGCCAGTATTAACGCTACCGAAATGGCAAGACGGAAATTTCGGGACATAGCAGCCATTTCAGGGTTGATTTTTAAAGGGTTGCCAGGCAAGAAAGTCAAAGAGAAGCATCTGCAATCCTCTTCCCAATTGTTCTTCAATGTGTTTCATGAATATGAATCCCATAACTTATTGCTACAACAAGCTTTTGAAGAAGTAATGGATTTTCAGTTAGAAGAAGCCCGTTTGCGAAAGGCGTTAGATCGCATTGCGCATCAAAAAATTATTATCACCGAGCCGGAAGTGCCAACTCCATTTGCATTTCCAATCATGGTAGATCGCACCCGAGAGAAACTAACCTCAGAAAAATTAGAAGATCGGATTAAGAAAATGAAAATCCAGTTTGGATAGCCACTGATTCACAGATTGATTGTGCCGCACAGTTTTATAAATCAGTGAATCTGTGGCCTTATTTAAAAAACTGATCTGAAAATCAAAAACAGCGTCCCCGACATCAACATCACAACCGGAAGTGTAAGTAGCCAGGCAATTAAAATATTGCGGACAGTATCAGGTTGCAGATTCTTAATCCCTTTGCTGGCAACCATCGATCCTGCAATGCCCGATGAAAGCACGTGGGTGGTGCTTACGGGTAAGCCAAGTCCTGTTGAAAGACCAATTGTTGTTGCAGCTACTAATTCAGCACTGGCACCTTGTGCATAGGTCAAATGTTCTTTCCCTATTTTTTCACCGATCGTTTTAACAATTCGTTTCCAACCAATCATAGTGCCTAATCCTAACGAAACGGCAATCAAAACGATTACCCACTTTGGTGAATAGTCTGTGAGAGTGCGCACTTTTTTCATGTTGTCAGATAAAACTTTTTTATCGCTTTCGCTGATTCGTGTCTCATCTTTATCAACAAGTGATTTGATATTACTATTGAGTACCATAATATCTTTTCTTACTATGAATCGTTCCTGTTCAGGGATTGATTTTACAGAAGTTAATGTACCCATATCAGCAATCAGGCGGGCTGACATAATCTTTGTGCTATCCAACTTAGTTTTATCAATAGCCGAAAGTGGAGAAGGGTCGATCGACTGAATCACCGATTCAATTTTATTGAGTGGCTGCAACAATGTTGAAGGATTTGATCCCGGGTTTAGTGCAAAATGAATGGGCACAATCCCAATAAGGATCAACATAATTAAGCCAACACCTTTCTGGCCATCATTCGAGCCATGAAATCCACTCACTGCTGTACATGTCAAAATTAGTATAATCCGAATGCCCCACGGTGGTGGTTGATTTTTCTTGGGCTCTTTAAAAAGACTATCACCAAAACTCGTCTTCTTGGTTAGATTCCGTAGAAAGTACATCAATATAATCACCAACGAAAATCCAAACAAAGGCGAGATAAGTAATGAAGCTCCAATTTCTTTTGCCTTACTCCAATTAACAGCGGCTTCATTTACCCCGGGCAGCAATGAGTAGGCCAGACCAACACCTAGTATAGACCCAATTAATGTATGCGAGCTTGAACATGGAATGCCGAAATACCAGGTTAAAAGATTCCACGAAATCGCGCTCAGCAACAGTGCCATTACCATGGCCACACTATGCGAAATATTTTGATCCACTAAAGATTCAACCGGTAATAAATTCACAATACCCATAGCCACCGTAATGCCACCCAGAAAAACACCGGTAGCATTGCAGATACCTGACCAGACTACTGCTACTGTGGGTTTTAAAGAGTTAGTATAAATAACAGTTGCCACCGCGTTGGCAGTATCATGAAAGCCATTGACGAATTCAAAGCCACAAGCGCCC
>CAWBCB010000143.1:0-25865 GCA_963787095.1 uncultured Cytophagales bacterium
TGTTCAGCATATCAATTACCATAGGTGCAATGGCAACCACACGTTTGTCACTGGCTCCGGTAAGCCAGGTAGTCCAGCCACGTTTAGAAGCTCCTGAAACCACAAAGCGATTGACGTCATGCTTCAACGTTTGCTTTGAAAATTCCTGAACAGCATCCATAGCCCGCACTGCACTTTTTACCATCGGAAAAAGTAAGGGCCATGAAAAGTCTCCGTCCTCCTTGAATTTATGAAGTGTGTAAGAAATCAAAGCATCTTCCGTAAGGTCTTTAAATAAAGGCTGGTTAGGTGTTTGGCTAAGTAATACTACAATGCCCTTGTTCTTGGTTGCTATTTCCCCGAACCGTTTCAAATCACTCTCTTTCTTTTTCCAGTTTGGCATTCCTTTGTTGTTACTTCCACCATTGATAAATAACAAAGCGCCATCATATTTATTTTCTGCAGGCACTAAAATTGTCAACTGGTGAGTCCACACGAATTCGTGCCATTGCTGCGAGGTTAATAATAAATTGTAGGCTTTTGTACTGCCTACTTCGTAAGAATCTTTTAACTCCCATTTAAACATCTTGTCTCCATTATTAAGATAGCCTTGCAATGCGGTGGCTGGAGTCAATGTAGCTTGAGCGCGGCTGCTTAAGGGAAACGCTAGAAAGATAAGTACAGCAATAAAAAAAGTGAGAGTTCGTAGAATCATTTTCATATAAGTTAGAATTATTATTTAATGGTTTTTTTTTCTGTGGTTTTATCTGATATTTCTTTAAGCCATGCTAATACTTCGTTGATATAAATCTCACCGGTCATTTCGCCAAGGCTTGTCCGGCTTACATAATCATATCGTTTGAAACTATTGAAATCTACTTTGGTGAGTATGTAGCCGAATGCATCATTGGTAAGGCCGAAAAGAAAAGGCTGATCGGTATTCATATTACGCTTCACATAAAACCCAATGTTAGGAAGTGCTTCACCGGGAATGGTAAGTATCTTGGCCGATCCTATTTCTAAATAATTTAACCGGGTGCTAACTGAAGTGCCTGTGGCCGTAGTCATTTTGATAGGAGAATTCGCCATGATGTAGCGCATCATTTCTGAATCCACCGGGAATTCAATCACGCGCGATTTGCACACAAGCACGGGTGCATTTTGTGCTGGTGCATTCGCTACAATTCTAAGCGCTTCATCAGCCAGAAGATTTCCTATTCGAATGCACTCTTCCCAAGTGTTGGCTTCTTTTCCATTTTCAATTCTTGTGTCTGCCGTAACCATACCGCCCTGAGCACCATTCATAAATATGGCAACGCCTCCCACCTTTGACTCAATCCGGTCATACAACGGACCGCACAGATCGGGACTTAAGATGCCCCGCCCTGAACCGATCACTTCGGGATGTACCGCATAATTGACCAAGGTGGCAATCACCTTTCCTTTATTCTTTCCGGATTCAGCAATAGCTTGAATAACGCCACATCGAGGATCATATAATTCAGGAGCATAGTAGTTATAGGCGATTTTACCTTTGGCTTCGCCCATAGCAATTTTTAATGTAGCTGGTGCCAGATTTTTTACTGATTCATTTACGGCATCAGCAATTTGCTGCACACACCAATCCAGATATTTCAAATCGGCATAGGACTTTCCTGTTTCATCCGGAAAGGCATAAGCATCGGGTGCACTATGCGTATGAGTGCTGCTTATTAAAATATTTTCGGCAGGAATGCCTTTGATCAACGCTCTGGATCGATCGCCCAATGCAGCTGACCAACCTAAATTATCTACACTTACAATCGCAATTCGAGTGCCTCCCTTTTCCAATACCAGAGCGCGGACAAACAGGTCTCCTTTTTTTTCACTCGATTTCTTCGGCACACCTACCCCTCCTGAAACTGGAAGCAATGGATTGGGTGTAATAACGCGAATGGCAGCACCTGCTTTAAACTCCTGAGCAGTTGTAATATTGATTCCTGCAGCCCATAGCAGAATTCCAAAAAGAAAGAATTTAATATTCATTGTTGAAGAAGTATTCGGTTGTAATGTAATCAGAATCTAGATCGATAAATGTAGCAATAATTAATACTATGCCTTTTACACATTGCGTATAATAGGTATCAAATTCCGTAATGATAACTTTGGGTTTTAACACCTGTGCTGCGATAGCATACGTAGTCACAAGCATCATGATTATTTATTACAAATGCGCATAATGCGCAAAGAAATACGCAAAGGTTAAGGGGTTTAAAAGGTCAAGTTTATATGTTTACTATCTTGATCTTGATTTAATGAAACATTATGATCTTCGTTCTCTGGAAATGAATTTTATGATCAAATCGAAGTCACCCTACGCAAGCTTAATACTTACATAACATTTGAATAATTAGTTGATGAAAAAAATCTTTAAAACAATAGGGTTGATCTTGCTGATAGCAATAGTTGGATTAGCAATTTGGATTTATTCAAATTTGAAAGATCGCAATCCTGATTACAAGGCAGACTTAAAAATTATGGGCAGCAATCCTTCTTCATTGAACGCAGGATTTGCAGCCATGAAGATCACCCCGGAAATTCCGGATCGTTGGACGGATGTAAACAATGATGCCGAGTATCGCCCTAAAGATGGAGATACTTTTGAAGACGGCAACGGCAATGGAGTTTTTGATGCTTTTTGGTTAGCAGGATTTAGTGGAGGCAGAGCCGCCAACGGAATACACGATGACCTCTGGGCCAGAACCATGGTGATTGATGATGGTGCCACCCGCATTGCAATTGTTGTGCTTGATGCCATTGGTTATTTGCATGATGATGTGGTTGATATCCGATCACGCATACCGAAGGAAACAGGAGTTACGTACGCCATCATTGCATCTACGCATGATCATGAAAGCCCTGATCTGGTAGGTATCTGGGGCGAGTCTCCATTTAGGAGTGGTATTAATAAGCAGTACATGGAATATGTGAAAAATCAAGCTGTAAAATCTATAGTAACCGCTGTGCAGAATATGCGTCCGGCCCGGTTATCGATTTCTCAAGATCTTACGGGCGCAATCCCTTTGGTAAAAGACACACGCAAACCAGAAGTTTTTGATTCAGGCTTGAGACTTATCAAAGCTATCGACAAAGAAAATGGTACTGTACTCGGCTCATTAATTTCCTGGGCTGATCATCCTGAAACATTGTGGAGCGATAATTTGCTGATCTCGTCAGATTTTCCGCACTATGTGCGCGAAGGTGTTGAGAAAGGAGTTTATAAGGGCGATAGTCTGGTTAAGGCTGGCATTGGTGGAGTAGCCGTCTATATCAATGGCGCTATTGGCGGATTAATGACTACACATCCCAGCTTAACCGTGAATGATCCGTTTACTGATCAAAAATATGATGAACCAACTTTTGAAAAGACGGAGGCACAAGGTAAACAACTAGCCTTGCTTGCTTTGAAGGCAATGGATAATCCACTTGAAGAAATTGATTCAGCAGCAACCTCACTTATAGTAAAAACAGTTTATTTTCCGGTAGCTAATAAACTGTTTCAACTGGGAACCATGATTGGCACATTAGATCGTGGCGTAACCGGATGGATGAACATGCGTTCCGAGGTTTCCGTGTTCAACATCGGGCCGCTTTCTTTTACAACAATTCCCGGGGAAGTCTATCCTGAAATTATTAATGGTGGTGTAGAAGCTCCTGAAGGTGGTGACTTTGGTGTTGAACCGATGGAGACGCCACCTGTGAGAGAGATGATGGCAGGCAAGTATAAATTTGTATTTGGTCTTGCCAATGATGAGATTGGTTATATTGTTCCGCGAAGTCAATGGGATGCTGAGGCACCATTTACATACGGAAAACCTGGCCGGCCTTACGGTGAAGTAAATTCGCTGGGGCCTGAAACAGCACCGTTGTTGCATGAAAGCATTAAGCAGTTGCTAAAAGAATTGAATCATCCCCAATAGGAAATTTTCTTAGCTCAAGTTAAATGACAGGTAAACTAATTAAATCAGCTATTCATGAAATTTAAAATCATCAAACGATTTTTTTACGGTCTGTTAATTTTACTTGCAGTAAGTTGCCTATTGATGCTCACACCAAGAGCTTATGATGCATTGTTCCCTGAAAAGCCTCCTCTTGGATATCATTTCCTTACAACTTCTTATCTGGCTGTTATGATGGGTCTTGAGGATTTGATTGAAAGGGCCCCTGTTGTGCCCGATGAAATTGAGCATATTAAAAACGTAGAGTATAAAAATATTAATGGCGAGTCGCTTCAACTGGATTTCTGCAAACCAAAAAATTTGGATAAGCCCGCACCCCTGGTGGTTTTTATTCATGGCGGTGCATGGAAGAAGGGGAAACGAGCCGATATGCTGCCCTTGCTTATTGACTTTGCCAAAGAGGGATACATCACGGCTACTGTTTCTTATCGGTTTGGCCCATACCCTCAATGTGTTGAAGATATTTCGGATGTAGTCAATTGGTTTTACAACCATGGAGAAGAATATGGCTATGATCCAGACTGTATTGCATTAGTTGGCGGATCTGCAGGAGCACACTTAGCTATGATGGCCGGCTACGGTTGGAAAGAAAAAACGAGGGGCACTGAAAACCCGGACACGGTTGCCAACAAGCATCGCATAAAAGCGATTGTTAATATTTTTGGACCCGTGGATATGACTACGGACTTTGCGAGGAACCACCCTACAGCAATTTCCTTTATTGGTAAATCGTATGTTGAAGCCCCCGAACTTTACAAGGAAGCTTCGCCTCTTCAGTATGTAGATAAAAACTCTCCACCCACCATGACTATTCAAGGAACTTCTGATGAACTGGTGCCTAACAGCCAGGCCGATCAACTAAAAGAAAAATTGGATAGTATGGGAGTTCCTTGTGTTGACTATCGTTTTCCTTTGTGGCCGCATGCCATGATTGTAGTGCAGCGGGTGTATGATTATTCCATTCCGAAGATGAATGATTTTTTTGACCAATATCTTAAACAGTAAACGAATGACTCTATTGAATCAAATGAAGAAAGGCGCCACGCATGTTAGCGTGTTTAGCATGGTTATGTTGGCCTCTGTTTTATTAGCGCTTCCAGTATCAGCGCAATCAGAAAAAACAAAAAAGGAAAAAACCTGGGCTGAAAAACTGAATTTCCCGAAAGGGAAGAAGGTATTACTTCTCCATATGGATGACATTGGTATGTGCCCCGAAGCCAACACAGCTGCTATCCGCTATATAGAAAACAAAAATATAATGTCGGCAGCCGTGATGATGCCCTGCCCTAACGCAGAGGAATTTATTGAATGGGCAAAAACTCATCCAGAAGCTGAGATTGGTCTGCACCTTACACTTACCAGTGAATGGAAAAAATATCGTTGGCCTTCTGTATCCGATCCTGCAAAAGTGCCTGGCTTAATTGACCCTGATGGAAAATTATGGCGCGAAGTTCCAGATGTAGTAGTTCACGCATCAGCGCAAGAGGTGGAAACAGAAATTCGTGCGCAGATTGAAAAATGTATTGCACTCGGCTATAGACCTACTCATATTGATACACATATGGGAACATTGTATGGTTCTGTGGAATACACAAAAGCTTTTTTTAAGGTTGCTGAGGAATATAATATTCCCGCTAATGCCATAGACATGTCTGACCCGGAAGTGGTAAGGCAATTTAAAAAACAAGGCTACCCCATTAATGACGAAACATTGAGCACCGTAGATAAATACCGTTTGCCTAAGTTGGATAATTTTACCAGTGTTGGGCCAGGTGCTACGTACGAACAAAAGCGCGATAACTTTTTGGCGTTGGTAAAATCTTTAAAGCCGGGATTAACGGAAATTATTTTTCACCCATCCGTGCAAACGGATAATTTAAAATCAATTACAGGATCGTGGCAGCAAAGAGTTTGGGAAGCAGAATTGTTTTCCGATCCAATAGTTATTGAGTTCTTTCAGAAAGAAGGTATCATTATTACCAACTGGAAAGAGATCATGAAAAGATTTGGAAAGAAGAGCAAGAAATGAAAGCGCTGAAACGAGTCGGAATCATTTTGGGCGTTTTTCTTGGAATCATCTTTTTGATTTTATTCTTCAGTACTTCATTTGTTAAAAGAGAAACCTACTTTAATGAAAAGTACTATCAGGAAACAATTGCCAGACTTGATACGGTAAAAGAATCGATGGTTGTTACCACAGATTCAATTCATGCTGGCTTTGCCAAAGTGAGCATTACGCCTGCACTCAATCAAACTGAAGATAATTATGCCGAAGGTAAATTCGCTCAGCTTCCCTTGGCGGGATTTGGCCAGCGAAAAGGTAAATCAGCTACCGGTATTCACGATAGTATTTTTGTTAAAGCTGCGGCTATCAAAGTGGGCCAGCAAACTATTGTTTTTGTTGCATCCGATTTACTCATCATGCCTCCCAATATTGTTGATTCAGTAACCTTGACTACTTTCGAAAAAAGGAATTAAACGCGAGCAGATATTTTATTCGGCTACGCACACGCATTCAAGCGTTGGAGCCTGGGGGCCTGGTTTTATTGGAGAACAGTTTTCGGGAAAACAAAATAGCATGGTAGAGAAATGGTTGGCTCTTCAAATTTCAAAAGTGATTATTTCTGCTATTGCCGATCTAAAGCCCGCACGAATCGGTACCGGCAATTTTGCCGTTGAAAAATATACACGAAATCGTTTGATCGGTAAGTCAGGTAATAAAAATAATGACTTTAGTTTTATAACACTTGAGCAAATTGGAAAGAAGAAAGCGATTATTGGATCTTACTCCGCACATGCCACCACGATGGGATCAGGCAATATGGAAATCAGTGCCGACTATCCGGGTTACTGGGAGCGGAAAGTGGAAGAAACATCAGCTGACTATGCATTATTTTTTGCTGGTTCGGTTGGCAGTCAAAGTCCGGTAGGTGAGGGTGATGGATTTGATAAACCAAAATTTATTGGAGAAGCACTAGCTGACAGTCTTAACAAACGTCTTAATGGTATATCTTTAAAAGATACGGTAAGGTTTTCTGCCATATCATTAAAAATGAATTTGCCAGAATATCACATTCGGGTAACAACAAAAATTAATCTTGCTACTGCATTAAGCAATTCATTGTTACCCAATTCGGGCAATGTGTATTTGCAAGCCGTGCGATTGGGTAATATGATCTGGATTACAACTCCGTGCGACTTTAGTGGTGAGTTTGCTCTCCAGTTAAAGAATTCACTTTCTGCTTATGGTTATCATGCAAATGTCACGAGTTTCAATGGTGGGTATGCAGGGTATATTGTTCCCGGCCGGTATTTTTATCTTGATGAGTATGAACCGAAACTTATGGGCTGGTATGGTCCTAACATGGGTGAATATACGATGGAATTGATTCGGCAGCTTTCAAGAGTAATAACCAATACGAACAATATTTAATAATATCTTCATGATAATATCTTGTTGATGAAAGTGTCATCAGCAAAATAAGATTGGCAAGATTTAAGACTTTGATTTCTTAAAAAGAATATGAGACTAAAAGATAAAGTTGCTTTGATTACAGGTGGCGCTAATGGCATTGGGCTTGCCACAGCTAATCGGTTTGCTAAAGAAGGAGCTAAAATTATACTGTGGGATCTCTCTGATAAAGGAGAGGATGTAGTAAAACAATTAAAGAGTCACGGGCATCAGGCACTATTCGCTAAAATTTCCGTAGTCGATCAGGATCAAGTGCAACGTGGAGTAAATGATGCAATGAAATATTTTGGCCGAATTGATATTCTGATTAACAACGCAGGCATCACCAAAGACAGAACACTATTAAAAATGTCGAAACAAGAATGGGACGATGTGATTTCTGTGAATCTTACGGGTGTATTTAATTGTACTCAGGCTGTTGCTCCCATTATGAAAGAGCAAAATTACGGACGCATTGTTTCAGCTTCCTCTAATGTGGCTATCCGAGGCAACTATGGACAAACGAATTATGTCGCGACTAAATCTGCTATTATTGGTATGACCAAAGTTTGGGCGCTGGAGTTAGGTCGATTTGGAATTACTGCCAATTGTATAGCCCCAGGCTTCATTCAAACTGCCATGACGGATGCTATGCCTGAAGAAGTTCGCATGCAAAGTTTAGCCCATATCCCTATAGGTAAATGGGGTTTGCCGGATGATATCGCCAACGGCTATCTTTATCTTGCTTCTGACGAAGCTTCTTTTGTGACAGGAATTTGTTTAACGATTGATGGTGGCGCTGCCAGATAGTTTTATTTCAAAAATTATCGGTAAGAATAAAATAGACCTATATGATTAAAAAAATATTGAAATACTTTTCTCTTTCTGTTTTAGGTTTGTTGTTGCTCTTGTTTTTGTATTTGTTTTCACCGGGGTTGTGGAATAGGTGGGTTGTTTATCCAAAACTTGAAAAACAAGTAAAGGCTTTCCAGTCGCTTAGAAAAGAAACAGAATCGTTAACCCAACTTAATACTTATCGCGGTGCTCTTCATGCTCATAGTTTTTGGTCGCATGATAGTGAGGGAACTTTATTGGACATTATACCGGCAGCAAAAAAAGTAGGAATTGATTTTATATTCCTCACTGATCATGCACACGGAAACAGTGATACAATCCCGCGCGGCTTCAAAGGGTACTATGATGGTGTGTTGATTGAGCCAGGCACGGAAAGGCAAGGCTTTTGCGCCTGGCCACTTCGTTCTACCGTAACGGATTGGAGTTTAGATAGAGACACGGTTGCAAAAAATATTGTTTCGAATGGCGGAATAATATTTTACGCCCATAGCGAAGAAAATCATAATTGGAGCAATCCCTACTATCAGGGAATGGAAATTTATAATATCCATACCGATATAAAAGATGAATCATTACTTCCCATCATCTTTAACTTCATAGCGAGCGGAAAAAAAAATAGAGAATGGGGGATGCGGGAATCTTTTGATGAGCAAACTTCCATTCTTGCACACTGGGATTCATTGAACCAATGGAGAAAAATTGTAGGATTTGCTGCTGTAGACGCCCATGAGAATCAAAATTTCAGAGCTCGCAACTTAAAAGACGGACGAGTTGAATGGTTGGGGCCAAATGCTAAACCAATAGATACGGTTGAGCATACTATTTGGAATCGCTGGTTATTTCATGAACCGGATGAGAATGGTTGGATTTTCAGATTTATGATTGATACGTACGAAGCAAGTTTCAATAATGTTACCAACTATGTATTGGCCGACACGTTGTCGGTGCCTTCCATCAGCAATCACCTGAAGAAAGGAAATCTCTTTATCGCTTTTAAAAGCCTTGGCGATGCAAAAGGATTTATGTTCTGTTCCAAAAATAATGAAGGGAAGGTAAGTGGTATTCTCGGAGATTCGGTTCAAGTGGATCAGGTAAAATCAATGCAGGCTGTTTCTCCGTTGCCGGGCCAATTCAGACTTATCTATAACGGAAAGGTTGTCGATACTTCTTCCGAAGGACAATATGAATATCAATGGTCTGAGCAAATCAAAAAAGGAGTGTATCGGATTGAAATGCACATTAAGCTAGACGAGAAATTTATTCCGTGGGTGTATTCGAATCCGATCTATGTATTTTAATAAACCAGTGAGTTTGATTAGCGAATATTATCGTGATTAAGAAAATATATTTCATATTTCTACTGCCATGCATTCTTTCATGTAACCGAAACAGCGAATCAACCCGATCGGATACGCGTGGAGAAGATGGGGCTAAGTTGGCTGCTCAATATTGCTCGAGTTGCCATGCCTTTGTGCCACCCGAGAAGCTTATAAAATCATCATGGAAAGAAGATGTGTTGCCTTCTATGGGACATAGATTGGGAATCTATAAAAACAATAAACGACCCGAAAATTTAATTGAGCCCGGTGAGGGCGGTCAGATAGTTAGGGATGCAAATATTTTTCCATCTACACAAAGTATATCAACCGAGGATTGGGAGCGCATTGTTGATTATTTTATTTCAAGAGCCCCTGACTCGATACCTACTACAAGTAGAGCGACACCCATTTCTATTGGTCTCACCAACTTTGAATACAAATCCTACAAGCTTCCATCTCCAATGCCTTTAACATCCTTTGTCACCATCTTACCGGAGACATCTCAAATCGCGTTCGGTACAATGTACGGACGCTCATATACTTTGAATTTTTTAAATGCAGATTTAAAAAATGTGCAGTCATACCAAATGGCCGCGCTTCCTATTCAATACACAAAAATTAATAATGATTCGTATTCTCTTACGGCTATCGGAAAAGGTTTATTTCCAACGGATGCAAGAGATGGCTGGGTAAGTCACTTGACAATAGGGGATCTTAATACTCTTTCCACTGAAACCAAATTGGTTTTGAATAAGCTACAAAGGCCTGTTAATATTGTTTACAAAGATCTAAATGGTGATGGGCTTGACGATATAGTAGTCTGCGAGTTTGGTTCATTTACCGGAGCACTGGCCTGGTATGAAAACAAGAAAGACAGATACCAGTTTCATTCGTTGATCAGAAAGCCTGGCGCAACAAAAGTTGTGGTTGACGATGTGGATGCAGATGGCAAGCCAGATATTCTTGCATTGATGGCACAGGGAGATGAAGGGATCTTTTATTTTCATAACAATGGAAATGGATTTGACCCCGCCCAATCAATATTGAGTTTCTCTCCATTATCTGGATCCACATTTTTTGATTACTTCGACTTCAACGGTGATGGAATCAAGGATATCATTTATACATGCGGAGACAATGCAGACGAAACACCCTTCTTAAAAGAGTACCATGGTATTTATATATTTCTCGGACAGTCTGATTTTACTTTTAAGCAACATTTCTTTTACCAATTGAATGGGGCATATAAAGCAATTGCTAAAGACTATGATTTGGATGGTGACCTCGATATTGCTGCCATATCATATTTTCCTGATTATGCGAACGCTCCGGAAGAAGGGTTCGTCTATTTACAAAATCAGGGTAACATGAGATTTGATGCAACTACTTTTTCTGAAGTAGGTATAGGCAGGTGGATTGCAATGGATGCCAATGATTACGATAACGATGGAGATATAGATATTGTATTAGGATCTAACGTTAGCATTTTGCCGATGGGTGACGCTACGGGTATAAACAAGCGGTGGCTGAAAGAAGGTATTTCACTGGTAGTATTAGAAAACAAAGTCAAACAGAAACGATTAAAAAATTAATCAGGTATAACATCATCGGTTAACTAACAACAAACTATTATTTATTTGCTCTATGAGAATTAATTTTTATTTCGCGGCACTGCTCTTTCTTTTATGGTCTTGCCAATCCGTTGTTGAGAAGAAACAAGATCAATCTGTTGGTCAGGTGATGGACGATGTTATTACCCGTCTCTATCAAAACGTACCCATAGAGCAGTATGACAGCATCAATGACACTTTCATTTTAAAATTCTTAACCGATGAAGAAAAAGTAGTACTGGCAACGCGTTATTTATATTTTACGGTTGATGTTCCGGTAACCGTGTCACTGATGCAGCATAAAGAGCAAACGGTAATTCCATTTTGGATGAAGGATGCAGGTTTTGTGAAAACAGCCGATGTTGTTAAAAATGAGGAAGGGTATGAATATGAAGTATGGGAAAAGAAATACAAGGCTGGAAAAATTGAATTGGGGATAAACGGATTTGATAAGCATCGTCCTGTATATTTTATAACAGTGGCACCGCAGAGTGCTAAGGATGATTTGCAAATCACAGAGGTATATCCTCCTGAGTTTGCAATTAATACTATGGAGATTGGCGCTTTTACCTATCACGATTGGTCGGATCTTGTACTAACTGAAATGCCGGATAGACTGATAGGGCAAAAACTATTTACAACAGTAAGAGGCCGGGCGCGAGAAGCTCATGTGATTGGCGCTTTTCGAAAAACTCCTTTCCCATCTTCATCCTATCCTGATCAAATCATGTTGACATGGAGTGAGTCGCCCCAAACCACAATGGACATTCAATGGCGCACAGATACAACTATATCTGATGGCACAGCAAAGTATTGGATGGTGGGAAGTAAAGATACTGTGTATTTGCCCGCCTCTAAACTGATGGTGCAGGATCGGATGCTTTATAATGATCGTTATATCCATCGCTTCACAGCGGGTCTTAAAAATTTGAAGCCGGGTTCAGCCTATATGTATCAGGTTGGATCGAAAGAAAAACATGTGTGGTCCGCCACTAAATCATTTAACACGGAAGCCACTGATACAAAACATTTTTCTTTTGTCTGGTTTGGCGATACGCATACTTTCCCTGACGAAGGAAAACTGGTATCTCTGGCAATGGAGAAAAATCCAGACGCTGCATTTTATTCCATCGCAGGAGACTTAGTAAGTACTGGATTGAACCGTGACGATTGGGATAAGTTATTTCACTATGGCAGTAAAATAATTGAGTATAAACCGTTGATGCCAGTGTTAGGTAATCATGATCGACAGGATGGCTTAGGAGCTCAATTGTATTACGATTTATTCAGCCTTCCAAAAAATGGACCTGAGAAGGTGGAGCCCGAAGGATCTTATTCGTTCGAATATGGAAATGCATTATTTATTATGATTGATTGCACATCCGAAGTAGATGATCATACGGCCTGGATCGAAAGAACATTAGCCAACACCAAGGCTACCTGGAAATTTGTAATGTTCCATTTTCCACCTTACAATTTTGAAGAACCTTATCCCGATATTCAAAAGGCATGGGGGCCAGTCTTTGATAAGTACCATGTGGATATGGTGATGGGAGGACATATTCATTATTATATGCGCTCACAGCCCATGTTCAACAGCAAGGTGGTTGATTCATTTGATAAAGGAACGGTATATGCCATTTCAATAGGTATACCGGGGAATCATGATACTATAGGTGAAGAACCGTATGCCGTGAAGCGGTATGCCGAAGGTTATTTTTATCAACGAATGGAAATTGATGGTAAGGTATTGAAGTACACTTCGGTGGATAGCAATGGCGCCACCACAGATGAGTTTGTAATTAAAAAGAAATAGTGAGAAAAATAGTAGCCTTGTTTTTTTAAATCTTTCAGCAAGACATGAGTATAGCATCCTTTCACTTTTTTAAAAAACTTATTTTAAGTATCGTATTTTTTTGTTCGCTGCTGTCCTGCAAACAGAAAGAGAATTCGGTTGATCATACTCAGAATTTAAAAACGTCCTTTCAGGATACCACATTCTGGCAGGAGTATCATGAAGCCTATCCGGTCGATATTGATCCTGCTGCCAATGAAGTGAGAAGCATTGCGGTTGATCAGCAAGGGGGAGTTTGGATAGCTACTCCTGTTGGAGTGTTTACAAAAAAAAGTGGCGAGAAAAATTGGCAGCACGCAATTCCGAAAGAAGATCAGGGCCCCTCGTTCGCGGTGGAGGTTGATTTTCAATCAGCCGTATGGATGAGCACCTGGAATGCAGTATATCGCTTTAAGAATAATAAGCTTGAAAAAATGCCCGGGTCGCAATCACCGGCTTCTGCATTATGTGCTGCCAGCGAAGGCGTGTATGCGTTGGGACCTAAAGGAGTCTGGCTTTTTACTGAGAATGGAATGTGAGAAAAAAGAATATCCCATTGCCCGTTCTATTCGGGATGCAATATCCGATAATCAGGGTGGATTATGGATAGGCAGTGACGTGGGCCTATTTCACAGTGCACCAACAGAAACAAATCATCTTGTAAATTCTGAAGACTTAATAAGTGCATATGTACGGGGTGTGGCAACCGATGGTGAAAACGTATGGGCTGCCGGAGTGGGAGGGATAACTATTTTAAAAGATGACAAACAGATAAAGACTTTGAGAACAGAGCAGGGAATACCTAGCGTGAATGTGAATTGTGTTAAGCGTTCTCCGGAAGGAGTAATGTGGGTAGGTACTGATGTGGGTGTAGTAAGGTACAACCAAGATAATAGTCATTCACTTTTATTCAGTAGGCGTTGGTTATTAGATGATAAGGTGAATGACATAGCTTTTGATCTGCAGGGAAACGCCTGGATTGCTACAAACAGAGGCGTAAGCGCTATTAAGAAAAAGACAATGACGTTGGCGAGCAAACAAAATTATTTCTATGATGTGTTGATGAGACGGCACATTCGCGAACCGTGGATTGCTGGCCAATGTCGTTTGCCTGTTGCGGGCGACACCACACAATGGGAGCCTGAAGATGATGATAACGATGGAGAGTACGGAGGCAACTATCTGGCAATGGAAAGTTTTCGGTATGCAGTTACCAAAAGCAGTGATGCTAAAGAAAAAGCTAAGAAGACTTTTAATTTTTTAAAATTATTGCAAGAGGTGACAGAAAGCGATGGCTTCTTTGCCAGAACCATTGTTCCAGCCAACTGGACTTTCGTTCATGATGGTAACCAAACCTATACGGAAAGACAATTAGCGGATGAGTTAGTTAAAGAACCCAGGTTTAAACCCGTGCCGGTGCGATGGCACAAATCCAAGGACGGCAAATGGATGTGGAAGGGTGACACCAGTAGCGATGAAATGTGTGGTCACATGTTTGGATACTTTATGTATTATGAACTGGTGGCCGATCGTGAGGAAAAAGAAATTGTTGGGAAGCATGTTGCAAAAATCATTGATCACTTAATGTCGCATAACTTAACCTTAACAGATCAAGATGGTAAACCAACCCGATGGGGTATTTGGTCGCCTGATAAATTAAACCGAGATATGGAATGGTTGCCCGATAGAAGTCTCAATTCCATGGAAATTTTGGCATTCATTAAACTGGCTTACTACATGACTGGTAACGAAAAGTACCAACGTGAATATCTCAGGCTGATTAAAGAAGAAAAATATCTCGATAACATGGCCAATATTCCAAACCAGAACCCGGCCTGGTTTATTTATTATGATGTTATCATGGCGGCATACGAATATCCTATGTTACTGAAGATCGAAAAAGATCCGGAGTTGCTTAAATTCTATGAAAATCATATTGATGCCTGGATGGAAAAAAGAAAGGGCGATAAAAACCCGTTGATAAATTTTATTTACTGTTTCTCACGGGATAAAAAGGTGGAGATAGAATCTTCGGTTGATCTTTTAATTGATACTCCGTTGGATCTGGTGGACTGGTATATTGATCACACCAAACGGGAAGATGTGGAGGTTGTTCACACTCCCGTGCTGGATGATATCCAGGTGAGTGAACTGCCACCCGCCAGCATTCGAGCCACCATTCGCTGGGACAAAAACCCATGGGGTATTAATGGTGGCAATGCACATCTGGAAAGGGAACCCGTATTTTGGCTATTGCCTTATTGGATGGGAAGGTATATGGAGATGATAAAGTAATATTAAAAACATACACAAGGTCAGAGTAGAGGAGTGTATACCTTCATCAGGGTGTTCAAATGAAGGCGGCATCCAACTCTGAATGTAAAATGATGGCGAGTCATTTTCGCAAATCAGTCTATTATAGACGTAAAATCAACACCTCGTTTCAATTAGTTTTAAGTAACCTTGCTTACTTAATTTGTCTGGATTCTATTTTGAGTCTTAATAAGTTTGGTGCTTAATAAATAGCTTGTTACTAAAACTATATTTCAATGAAAAAGTCAGTTCTATGGGGTTGTATATTTTGCCTGCTTACTTTAGGTATTTCCTGTTCAAAAAAAGAAGCGGCAATCAATCAACCCGTTTTTCAAGACGTAGCCTATGAACAGGATTTCAGTAAGAAATTTGATTTGCCATTGGAAGGTGTTACCCTTCAACGTGTATATAGCGATCGCAACGGAGTTATAGAAGTTTTATCGTCTGCCGGGTTGCTTAAAACCTTTGCAGGAGAATTTCTTTATCCGGGTACTCTTGTTCCAGATAAAACATATCGAACACTTGCTGATAAGAAAGTTATCAACCTCAATGTGTACGAAAATCAGTTTGTTTACATGGATGATAAAGCTATTCTTAGTAATGCATGGGCAGGTAATTTGTATTCACGTTACACGATGCCGGGGGCTTCTCTTTTTGAAGGCGGAGAAGATTTTGCTTTTTTGATTTCCGATGGTCAGTCTTTGCAATACCTGAAGGATTCCAAAGTATTATGGCAAGGAAAAAATGCAGAACCGATTATCGAAATAGTATTTGACAAGAGCAGAAATGCTTTTTGGTTACTGGGTAAGCAGACTATTTCTATTTTTTTAGTGAAGGACAATTCCTTGAGTGTTGTATTCTCAGGAAATGATTTTACTTGCTTTGCCTTGGCCAATAACAACAAGGATATTGTAGTGGGAACTCATGAAGGTTATCTGGTTGTTGATGCGAACTCTAAAAAACAACGAGGTGAGGTAAGTAAAAAATTACCAGCAACCGATATCACTACAGTAAAGGAAATTGATGGCAGCCTTTGGTTTGGCACTACCCAGGGAGCGTTTAAAATAAACAGCGATGGTAAATTTAACTACTACGCATCTAAGCGTTGGTTGCCTTCGGATGTAGTGGTAGATATTGAAAAAGGCCCTGAACAATCTATGTTAATTTTAACGGATAAAGGACTTGGACAAATCTGTTTTAGGTTGATGACATTGGAAGACAAAGCGAACTATTTTGAAAAGCAGGTTCGAGCCCGTCACATTCGCCACGGCTTCAATGCCACACTCGGCTACATGCAGAATGGAAGTCTGGCAACCGGCTCGCTGGAAGATTCTGATAACGATGGGTTATGGACTTCCATGTATCTCGGAGGTGAAGTTTTCAGATATGCTGTTACAAAATCGGATGACGCGCTGAAAAATATTCATGAAGCGATGGAAGCGATGGAAAGACTTTACACGATCAATAAAATTAAGGGGTTTCCTTCCCGGTCGTTTGAACGGAGGGGCTACAAGTATGATGACAAGGCCTGGAGAAGAGCAAATGATCCCGAATGGGATTGGAAATCAACTACCAGCAGCGATGAGGCCATCGGTCATATTTTTGCTTTTGGTGTAATGGCTGAATTACTTGATGATCAAAAAGATTTACAAACAAGAGCAATTACCTTAATTGATTCGCTCATGCAGCACACTATTGATAATGATTACTATATGATAGACTGGGATGGCAAGCCTACCCGCTGGGGGAAGTGGAATCCTGATTATGTTAATGCACGGCCGGTAGGTGTTGGCGACAGAAAAATAAATTCTTCTAACTACATAGCGATGTTGCAAACAGCTTATCATTTTACCAAAAAGGAAGTGTATAAAGAAAAAGCATTTGAGTTGATGACAAAGTATGGTTATTTAGAGAACTTGATGCTTCCCATGAGCCAGGTTAGAAGAGCCGATGATGATGCAGATGAGTTGAGTAAAGAATTATCTGATGGTTGGAATCATTCGGATGATGAAATGTACTTTGTAGGGTATTGGGGTTTATATCGGTACGCATTCAATGATACGTTAAAGACAAAATTCAAAGATGCGATTATTGATCATTGGCAAAGTGAGCGGCCCGAAAAAGAAGGAGCATGGAATATTTTTACAGCCATGATAGGAACAAGTGAATTTGATTTAAATGAAGCTATTTGGTATCTGCAAGAACATCCGCTTGACTTGATTCATTGGAGGGTGACCAATAGCCAACGAAAAGATATTGAGATGATAGCATCCAATTTTAGAAATCAAACAACTAAGGAAGTCTTGCCCCCCGATGAATTACCCATTAATCGCCATAACGCCAACCGCTTTGAACTGGATGGTGGAGACAATGGTTCATCCGAATATAGTGCAGGTGATATTTGGCTCTTGCCTTATTGGATGGGAAGGTATCTTAACGTGATTAGCGCGCCCGTGGAAAACAAAGAGAAAAGCAGATAGTGATATCAATTTTATGAACGAGACACTATCACAAAATAGCCCATCGCGATTAACTTCTTTAGATGCCATGCGCGGCTTTACCATGGCGGCTATGGTGTTGGTAAACTATCCGGGGAGTGGCGAGTATATCTACGAGCCATTAGAACATGCTGCCTGGAATGGACTTACACCAACGGATTTAATTTTCCCATTCTTCTTATTTATCGTGGGGGTATCTATTGCTTTATCGTTTACAAAACTTTTAGAGAAAGGAGTTTCAAAAGGTGAGTTGTATAAAAAAATTATTGTCAGGTCTATTAAGATATTTGCGGTAGGCATCTTCCTTAGCCTGCTTCCATCTTTTGATATTTTTAATGTTCGAATAGCAGGTGTCTTGCAAAGAATCTCCATTGTGTATCTGGTGTGTTCCATTATTTTTCTCAACACTTCTTTCAAAGCACAAGTATGGTTGGGTTCCATCACGTTGATTCTGTATTATTTGGTCATGACATTGATACCGACACCCGGAGTGGGGCAAGTGATGCTGGAACCAGGCGTGAATCTGGCTGCCTGGGTAGATAGTATTTTGCTTCCCGGCAAGATGTGGCAAGGCACTTGGGATCCCGAAGGTATTCTCAGCACATTCCCCGCAATTGTTTCAGGGCTTACCGGATTACTGGCTGCGTATTTGTTGCAAAGCAAACGCACGCCTTACGAAAAATCAACCTTACTCATGGTAGTTGGATTTGTAGCCGTAACAGCTGGATATAGTTGGGGACTAACCTTTCCAGTCAACAAAAATTTATGGACAAGTTCTTATGTATTAGTCACGTCTGGCTTGGCTTCGCTTCTTTTGGGCACCATGTATTACTTAGTGGATATTAAGAACTACACTTCGGGAACTAAACCCGGAATAATTTTAGGATCCAATGCCATTGCTGTCTACGTTATCTCTGATGTGATCTCTTATATTTTCTATTTGATTCCGTTTGGGTCTGCCGCGCTGAATGAGCATTTCATGATGGCTTTAACCTCGATCGGACTTGCTCCAAAATTAGTGAGCATGCTTTTCGCCATGCTTTTTGTTTCTGTCAATTTTAGCATTGCATATATACTGTACAAGAAAAAGATATTTATAAAATTATAATCCGTAAGAAATTGATCAGTCACTCAGTTCAGGTAATTCGAAATGATTCAACTATGCGCAACTTAAAATTTAGGCTTCTTTTTTTAGGAGCACTCTCTTTAACGCTTTTTCTTTTCACTAATTTTTGGATGTATGGACCACCTCTAAAAAATGAAAATCAAAAATCATTGCTTCCTTCGCGCGAGCCAGACCGGGTTATTCTGAATCTCACAGAAACTCCGGAAACATCCATTGCCATTAACTGGCGCACAGACACAACGGTTATGGAGGGTTATGCTGAATGGGCGTTGGCTACAGCAGGTCCTGAGTTTTTAAACACCAAGACTAGTGTGGTTGCATTACGCGAATCATTGAAAGTAAAATTCCGTGATGAACCCGAAGTAAAGGCAAACTACTATTCAGCCAGGATTGAAAATCTTACGGCTGGGCAAAAATATGTTTACCGTGTGGGCATAGAAGGAGCGTGGAGCGAATGGTATCAGATTCAAATGCCTGATCCATCAAATAAGAAATTATCCTTTGTCTATTTTGGTGATGCCCAAAATGATCTTAGATCAATGTGGTCACGCGTTATTAGGGAAGCATACAAAACAATGCCGGAGATTGATTTTATGTTGCATGCGGGTGACTTAATAAACAGGCATGGTAGCGATGCCGAATGGGGCGAGTGGTTTTATGCTGGAAATTTTCTTCATGCTATGGTGCCCAGTGTGATGACACCGGGTAATCATGAATATGCTAATGTGGTGCTATCTCCACACTGGCGCCCTCAGTTTAACCTTCCTTTAAATGGCCCGAAAGGTTTGGAGGAAACGTGTTATGTAATAAACTATTCAAATCTTAAAGTCATCTCACTGGATGCCGAACAAATTGATGAGTCGCCAGCGTTTCTCAAAAAGCAGGCTCAATGGTTGGATTCTATCTTGACAAACGATCCACGAAAGTGGACTGCTATTACTTTTCATTATCCGGTTTTTTCAACAAAGCCCAACCGCGATAATGAAGGCCTTCGAAATAACTTTAAACCTATTTTCGATAAACATAAAGTGGATATAATTCTGCAAGGGCCATGATCATGCGTATGGTCGAGGAATGGTAAACAATGCTTCGGAAGGTAAACGATTGAAAGATAAAAAATCTGGAACCATGTATGTTGTTTCAGTAAGCGGTCCAAAAATGTATGATATCGGCAATGATCCGTGGATGAAGCGAAGAGCGCGTAATACGCAATTGTATCAGATCATCAGTATAAAGGATAATACCTTGGCATACCAAGCCTTTACGGCAACGGGTGAACTATATGATGCCTTCGATTTAATTAAGTCTCCAAAGAAAAAAATTAATAAACTGAAAGAAAAAATTCCGCCAACTCCCGAACGACTTTGATATCATAGGTAAATACCAATTGGTTTTTTTAACCGCCAATAAGATTGGCGAACGATCTAATTCTATCTAGTCAATGGAAGAGTGGTTTTAATTACTCCATGAAGTCTATGTTTTTGTTCAATTCAAAATTTAATAGGATGAATAATTTGTTAACGAAGGCCCACATTCTGTTTCTACTTTTCTTCGCATCTTCAGGGTACGCCCAGCGTTCGGTGCAACTTTCCAGCGATACTGAAAACAGGGGTCCGGCACCGAATTATAATGACCTCAAGTATTGGGCGGCTTCGCCTTTTAAGGACGACACGAGCGACAAGGTTCCTGATTTTTTGATGGGCGAGAGCAATCAGGCTCGGGCCGATGTATTTTTTATCCATCCTACTTCTTATTTCGGAGAGGAAAAAGATTCTCCCTGGAATGCGGACTTGCGCGACACGGTTGTCAATCAAACAACTGATAACCTATCCATCTTATTTCAGACCACCGTATTTAATGGAAGCTGCCGGGTTTTTGCACCTCGCTACAGACAGGGGAATATGGAAGCATTTTATGTCTTTGATACACCGGAAGCAAAAGCAGCATTCGACCTTGCTTATAACGATGTGAAGAATGCATTTCTTTACTACCTCTCGCACTACAATAAAAAACGCCCCATTGTCATTGCCTCACATAGCCAGGGAAGCTTGCATGCCATCCGATTGTTACAGGAATTTTTTGATGGAAAACCGTTGAGCAAACGGCTGGTTTGTGCTTATGTGGTTGGGTATCCTATTAAGATTGACGCATTCAAAAAACTTCCGATTGGCGAGCGTCCCAACCAAACAGGATGCGTTGTCGGTTGGCGAACGTATGCGAAAGGGGAGTTTGCGAAGGGCCTTGGCACGACTGATCAAAATTTCATTTGTGTGAACCCGCTCACATGGTCAACCTCAGAGCAATGGGCGTCCAGCGACCTGCACCTGGGCGTCATGAATAATTTTGAAACAATTACTCCCCATACCGTGAGTGCCGGGATTGAACCAACCACTAAAGTTTTGTGGATTGAGACGCACGTGGTGCTTGACGAGAAAAAGAAAACGATAAAAAATTACCATACCTGGGATTACAATTTGTTTTGGATGAATATCAGACAAAATGTAAATCTCCGTATTGATGCTTTTTTGAAATAAACCAAATGTTAAAAGGAATCATGACTCGATCGATTAAGAATAGGAATTTATTTATAGGAGTGGTTGCCCTGATTTTAGTAACGGCCTGTTCAACCAGCACAGAAAAGAAAAACTCACCAAAGGAAATCAACGAGTTTGGACAAACCATTTATCAGGACAAACCATTCTTGCAGGACTACAGCATTAAATATTTTTTCCCGGAAGGCAGTAAAGAAAAAGTAAATCTCTATCAGGTGGTAGCTGATAGGAATAAGAATATCCAAATTTCTTCATCGGCAGGATTACTATCTCCGCGCAAAGGACATTTTCAGGAACCGGGTGAATTGCTGCCTGTAGTAACTTATAAGCACATGAAGGATAAAAAAATTACTAATATCCTCTCGTACCAAAATCAATTTGTTTATGCCGATGATAAAGCTGTTTTCTCAAATGCATGGGCAGGTAGTCTTTATGTAGAGTATGGTAACAGAAGCCCGCGTGTAATTGCGGGAGGTCATGATTTTGATTTCTTGATTTCGGATCATGAAAACATAGCATATATAAGAAATGGAAAAAAAGTATGGGAAGAAAAAATTTCAGGGATCACGTCCATAAAATTCAATCCGGAAAAAAACAATTTCCTACTTGTTACTGCCGATGCAGTATCACTTTTTAATCCGGAAGGAAATAAACTTACTGTTATTTATAAGGGAGCAGACTTGACCTGCGCAACATCTGCCAGTAAGGGCGAAAAAATTGTAGTAGGGAGTAAGGAAGGTTATCGCTGGCTGAATGCTGATGGTAGTCCGGATGGTGAAATAATTACCAATGTTCCATCCACCAATATTTCCGATGTGGAAGAAATAAACGGAGTACTCTGGTTCGGTTCTTCTGCAGGAGCATTTAAACTAAACAAAGAAGGTACCTATGATTACTACGCATCGCAGCGTTGGTTGCCGGATAATAATGTGTTGGATATAGCGCCCGGCCCCGATGAAAGTATTCTTGTCCTCACAGAAAAAGGGCTTGGTCAAATATGTTTTAAAATGATGACGCTGGAAGAAAAGGCGATGATACTAGAGGCAGAAACCCGGAAAAATCATATTCGATATGGGTTTAGCAGCACGGGTGAAGGAATGGAAAATGGCGACAGAGCATTACTAACCCTTGCTGATTCTGATAATGACGGTCTTTGGACTTCTATGTATCTGGGTGGGCAATTGTTTCGATATGCAGTCACTAAAGATGCGGAGGCATGGGAAAATTGCAAAGAAGCATTAATGGGTTTTGAACGATTGTACTCAATTACAGGCGTTCCCGGTTTACCGGCCCGTGCCTATGAAGTGATTGGATATGAATCGTCTGGTTACAGCAACGCATTTAGTGAAAGTACCCGGCATCTTTTTGAAGCAAGCGGTTATGATGTGGCTAATTCTCCGTGGCGCAATGGCACAGATAAGGGTTGGGTTTGGAAATCAACCACCAGTAGCGATGAAATCGTGGGTCATTATTTTGCGCTTTCGCTTTTCGCAGATCTTGCAGATGACCCCGAGTGGAAGAGCAGAGCAAAAAAGTTGCTTACCGAACTCTCTGAGCACATTTATAAAAATAATCTTTACCTCGTTGATTGGAATGGAAAACCCACCACGTGGGGAAAATGGAATCCTGAATATGTTAATGACTATCCACCAAAAGTGGGTGATCGAAAAATAACATCATCAAACATCACGGCCTTTCTTCAATCAGCGTATCACTTTACTAAGGACGAAAAGTATAAACAAAAGATTTTTGAATTATTTGAAAAGCATGGGTATCTCGAAAACCTGATGAGGCCAATGGAGGAGATAGGAAAGGTGGAAGGAAGTGATGATGGCAAGATTGATAGCTGGGCCGAAATGCTGTCCGATGGATGGAATCATTCTGATGATGAGATGTACTTTTTAGGATATTGGAGCCTTTACCCGTATGCATTGAATGATACATTAAAGGAAAAATACAGAGAGACCATTCGTGATCATTGGGAAATTGAGCGACCTGAAAAAGATCCTACATGGAATTTTACGTATGCTATGACCGGAGCCAAAGATTTTGATTTAGATGAGTCGATCTGGTGGTTAAAAAGACATCCGCTCGATCATACTTTCTGGAAAATTGAGAATTCTCAGCGGCAGGATCTTAAAAAACTACCTGACAATTTCCGGAAGCAATTTACAAAAGAAGTAATCTCACCTGCCGAAGCGCGTATCAGTAAACATAACGGAAACAGGTTTGACTTGGACGGCAATGGCAATGGCAACAGTGCAGAAACACCTGGCGATGTTTGGTTGCTACCTTATTGGATGGGGCGATACCTTAATGTGATCTCCGCCCCGGTAACGGAATAGGGCACAAGTCGTTTAGTTCAAACGATTCCTGAATAGCATTTCCAATCTTTACGCAAAATGAAGTTTTTTTGACGCAAATTTTTAACATGAACACTAGGTGATGAGATACATTTGTTATGTAACCATGTTAATTTTATAAAGCATGACAATAGGTGTTGATCTTGGAGGAACCAATATACGCGCAGGGATTGAAAAAAACGGAAATATTTTCAATCCAAAAAAGGAATCGTTTAAGACTCAACAATCTTTACAGAAAACATTGGTTCAACTAACGGAATTTATCAGGCAGTTTATTGAGCCTGAAGTTAAGGGTATCGGAATAGGGGTGCCTTCGGTTGTGGATGTTGAAAAAGGAATTGTATATAATGTTGTAAATATTCCATCGTGGGAGCGCGTGCCGTTGAAAGATATTCTGGAGGATGAATTTGGGATGCCAGTGCGTGTCAACAATGATGTTAATTGTTTTATTCTGGGCGAGCATCAATATGGCTTGGTGAAGGGACTAAAGAATGTTGTTGGGATTTCGTCAGGAACAGGATTAGGTGCCGGGATTATAATCAACAACCAACTCTTTAATGGTTATAACTGTGGGGCTGGAGAAATAGGATTATTAAATTACTTGGATCACAATATTGAATACTACGCCAGCGGAAATTTATTCAGTGCCTTATACAATACAACAGCAGAAGAGGCTTATCTGCGCGCACAGAGAGGAAATACTGAAGCGCTGGGGCATTGGCAGGAGTTTGGAGTTCACCTCGCTCAGGCCATAAAAAGTGTTGTGTATACTTATGATCCAGAGGCAATTGTTTTAGGGGGGTCGTTGTCGAAGGCCTATGATTTTTTTGTTGATTCTATGACTGATTCCCTTAAAGACTTTACGTATCCAGAATCAATTAAAAGACTAAAAATTTATCATTCATATAATGAACATATCACATTGCTTGGGGCTGCTGCTTTGGTCAATCTTAATGCTTCACAGCCTGTTATATTAACTCCCTAAAAGCTGACAACAGAATCTCATAAATAAAATGGAACAATCTGCTACCACTACTCTCTTTCTACCCATCGCACTGGGCGTTATTATGCTCGGCTTGGGGTTGGCACTTACGCTGGAAGATTTTAAACGCATTGTTAAATACCCTAGAGCAATCACCATTGCATTGGTTTGTCAGATGCTGCTGTTGCCAGTGGTTTGCTTTCTTATTTCTGTAGTAAGCGGGCTTAGTCCTGAATTATGCGTAGGACTAATGCTATTGGCAACTTCACCTGGCGGCCCAACGGCCAATTTATATAGCCACCTTTCTAATGGTGATGTGGCATTAAACATTACTATTACGGCAGTTAATAGCGTTTTGACTCTTTTCACGTTGCCGCTGATAGTCAACTTCTCATTGCAGTATTTTATGGGTGTTGGGCAATATGTGCCGATGCCTTTTAGTAAAGTGGTGGAGGTATTTGTGATTGTTCTGGCTCCGGTTGTTATCGGGATGCTGATAAAAAGTAAAGCCTCTCAGTTTGCGGATAAAATGGCGAAACCCGTAAAAATTGTTTCGGCTTTATTGTTAGTGTTGATCATTGTTGCCGTTACTTTCAAAGAGAAGCAAGTTTTGATCGATTACTTCGCCCGTTTAGGGTTACCGGTTCTTCTTTTTAACGTCATAAGTTTAATGGCTGGTTATTATCTACCCTTGCTTTTCAAAGTTGAAAGGAAACAGGCCATTGCCATTGGCATGGAGATAGGCATACACAATGGCACCTTAGCTATTTATATTGCCTTGAATGCAATCAATAACTCAGCGATGAGTGTACCCCCCGCTATGTACAGTATACTAATGTTTTTTACCGCGGCTATATTTGGTTTTTTAGTAAATACAAAGAAGAAAGAAGTAGCGAAAGCAAACAATTAGCAACCTAGTTATGGTGTAGTCATTTTTTTGCCGAAAGTTTTACGCGCCAAAAAAATATTAAGCTGGTGTTTTCAC
>CAWBCB010000144.1:0-7097 GCA_963787095.1 uncultured Cytophagales bacterium
ATGCCTTCTAAAAAAGAACTTTTGATTTTGGTCAATTGCACTTGCACAGTATCACCCGGTGCGCCACCCTGAAGAAATAACACCAGTCCATCCACTTTAGCAATACACTTGCCTTCAGCAGCCATCGTTTCAATTTCGATGTTATCTAATAAGTCTCCTTTTTTCATTTAAATCCTAATTCTTAAGTGGCGAAATTACTGAAATATGGGGGGTTTTAAGCACTGATTTGAATTGGCTATCTTTCGTGATTGGTTGCCTGAGATGAAACGATTTCTTTTAACACTATTGTTGCTTATTTCCTTTCCGCTTGTTGCCTCGCACATTGTTGGAGGTGAGTTTGAGTTGATTCATATTTCAGGGAGTACGTATCGTCTTAACCTTATTATTTACTTTGATCAAATCAATGGTGCCGCTGGCGCAAAAGATCCAAACGTTACCGTAACCATCTATCGGAAAAGAGATAAGGCTTTGATGGGCTCAGTGTTTCTGCCGTTAAGCAATGAATCGAATGTGCCATACACGCAGCCCGAATGCTCGAGTGGTGAATTAAAGACTTCTAAGTTAATATATACATCAACGATTACACTCTCACCCGCAAATTATAATGACCCAGAGGGATATTTTGTTGTGTGGCAGCGCTGTTGCCGCAATTATCAAATCACTAATGTTGTAAGTAAGCCACCCCCAACGGGTATCACTAACTTTTCTGATGCTGCCGGACAAACATTTTATCTTGAATTTCCTCCGGTTGTTAAAAATGGTCAACCTTTTATAAATTCATCACCTCGGTTATTTCCTCCTTTAAGTGATTTTGCGTGCCCAGTGCGGCCATATTATGTGGATTTTGCCGGAGTAGATGATGATGATGATTCGCTGGTATATTCTTTGGTGACTCCTCTTAATACTATATCGGCTGAGGCACTGCCTCCCGCTTCTCCCGGGCCTTATCCTGGTGTAAAGTGGCAAACAGGATTCAACCTTGACCAAATAACTCGTGGCAGTCCTGACCTCAAAATTTCAAAAGATGGTTTGCTTACAGTGACTCCAACTTTTACTGGCCTTTATGTTTTTGCTGTAAAGGTAGATGAGTTTAGAAGTGGAGAAAAAATAGGGGAGAGCAGACGCGATTTTCAGATGCTTGTTGTAGACGCATGTCCACAAGCGGAACCTCCTCAAATCACCGGAAAGAAGTTGACAGATGCTTCATTCACGTATAGTAAAAACATGAGCATTAGTTTTTCCAACACTGTAGGGGATGCTGATCGTTGTATTCAAGTACGAGTTTCCGATCCCGATGCCAGTAAACCAGAGGATAATTTTAGTGAGAAGATTTCTATTCGAGCGGTTTCACTCAACTTTAAAAAGAATGTTAGTGAAATTCTTCCAGCCGTTACTTCCACCACGTTGTTGAATGGAAGCACAAAAGATTTTACTATTTGCTTTCCGCGATGCCCTTATATTGAAGGAGGTCCGTATCAGATAGGTATCATAGCTTTTGATGATGCTTGTAGTCTGCCGTTAACGGATACGCTCAAGATAGCAGTAAATGTAGAGCCCCCTGCAAATACCAATCCCTATTATGTTAATCCGGTTGATCATATTACTCCTTTGGTAGTAAATGAAACAATCATCTTACAAGAAGGAGGGTTTTATGAAAAAGCTTTTGAAATTCATGATGACGATGTGGATGAGTTGCTTGTTTCCATTGTTACCAATGGATTTGTGTTGGCCGATGCCGGAATTAAAATTGATTTTGAAAGTCCGCCCGTTAACGGAACTGTAAAAGGCAAAATCCGGTGGGATGCCTTTTGTGACATTTACAATTTCACCAACCGAACGGGCTTTCAGGTAAAAATAATAGCCAAGGATAAAACGCTGTGTAATTTTGGTGATCCGGTAACGGCCACATTTAATTTTGCTGTTATCCTTCCAGGGAATGCAAGTCCAACCATTGATACAGATCTAACAAGCGATCCGCAAGAGCGAAAAGTTTTAAACCTGCAACGCAGAGTAAACGAAACACTTGCCTTTAATGTAACCGGCAAAGACTTAACAGATAATGATTTGCTTGTGCTTGATGTGAAGCAGCGCGACTCGTTGAGTTTGTTTGGTATTTCTTTTCCGGTTGCATCGGGTAATGGCCTTGTCACTTCTCGTTTCCAGTGGGATATTAAATGCGCCAAAATTGATTTGAAAAAGAAAAGCAGATTTACTTTTCAATTTATCGTGGTTGACAATGCAAACAAATGTCGGTTTTATAAAGCCGATACCGTTGATGTGCAGGTTACCATTCTTCCGCCTCTTAATGCGCAGCCCCAACTCACCCTACAGCAAGGCAATGAGGTGATCAATGATAAAACGGTTGAGTTTGTATTAGGCAACCCGATTGAGTTTTTGCTAAGAGGAGTTGATGCGGATGTTTCTCCAGAACAAGATTTGCTTTCGCTCACGTTAATTGAGGCAACTGGTAATGAGAAGCCTGAGGACTATATATTCACCGCTGTGGAGGGAAAGGGTAAAGTAGAGACTCCATTTACATGGACACCCGATTGTTCTATTTTCAAGAATAATGTTTACGAAAACACCTACACCTTTACATTTAAACTTGCGGATGATCGCTGCTTTAATAGTAAGGCCGATACAGTTTCTGTAACCGTGAAGATAAGCGATGTGAAAAGTAGGGAACAAGATTTTCTTCCTCCCAATGTGTTTACGCCTAATGGAGATGGATGCAACGACTACTTTGCATTAGAAGGAATAACTCCATGCGATCCGGCTACCAATCCTGACTTGCAAATCTCTCTTCCCCCCGATAATTGTGTGAGCCGGTTTGAATCGGTGTATGTATATAACCGCTGGGGTAGTCAGGTTTTTAAAAGTGACGAACGAAATTTCAGATGGTATGCACCTGATCAGGCTGCGGGAGTCTATTTCTACGTAATCAAATACACCAATAAAGAATATAAAGGATCGTTGTCGATTCGTTTTTAAAGAGTGACCGGTAACACGTGTTGTTCTTTGATATAAACATCTTTATCAAGCCACTCCACTTTTAGCCACACATCTTTTTTGTCTTTGATCTTCAGCTTATGACCTTCTTTTATCAGGCTCACCACATTTGCTCCTGCCGAGGGTCCGCTCATCAAATATGTATTTGAGTTAGTGACAATGGCAGTGGAAGACTCATATGGAATGTTAACTTGAATGGCGAGCAGAATGATCACCAATGCGATAGGAATTGCGAAGGGCTTTGTGCTTGATTCATTCCTTTTTCGTTTGTATTGAAAGACTACTAAAAACACAATCAGAGCCGCCAATGCGGCTGAGAAATAATAATTATATTTTTTAATCAGGAAGAAAATGCGGGTAGTCTCCGTATTCTCATATCCCTGCAATCTATTTTTTTCAGCAAGTTCTTCCATCTTACTTAGTGCTTGCTCATCGCCACTGGCCAGGTAATAAAGATTTAAATAATAGAGTGATAGACTAATACTCCCAAGACCTTCCTGAATGTATGCCATTTTAAGGAGCATGGCGGGTGAGTATCGGCCACTTTGCAGCAGACTTTGATAGAGTTCAAAGGATTGTGTGTATTGTTTTTTTGCGAATAATGAATCCCCCCGACTTAATTGTGCGGGCACATAATCAGCATGTGCAAACTGGCTCGAAAAAATAGCACCCGATATGAGAAGAATTTTTAAAAACGGGGTTTGTATATTTTTCATATCCTGTTACCTTTGCGACCTCAATTACGGAAAAGACCGCAATTTAGACAAGATTTAATGATTGTAGCTCTCCCGATAGCTATCGGGAGGTAGAGTAAAAAAAAATTGGAAATGATTCCGTAGCTCAGCTGGTAGAGCAATACACTTTTAATGTATGGGTCCTGGGTTCGAATCCCAGCGGGATCACTTCAAAGCCTCAGATTTTTCAATCTGGGGCTTTTCATTTTCTTTAATACCGACCTAGTTTATTTCAAGGGGGTCTGTCAGTATCAACCGATATTTGCTTTGAACCACATAAAATTGGGTTCGATACCTTGTGCATCGTTACCAAACTAGCCTAACATGATCGTTCTTTCTGTGTTTATTTGATTCAAAAAATATTCATCGTGTGACACAACAATAAGGGTGCCTTTGTATTCACTAATGGCGGCTGTTAAAATCTCGATATTTTGAATATCCAGGTTATTGGTCGGTTCATCCAAAACAATAATGTCAGGCGACTCACTCATGATAGTTAAACAACAAAGCATCAGCCGCATTCTTTCGCCACCGCCCAAGGCACGACATGATTTATCCCAATGGTACTTGTTGAATAAAAACCGATTAAGGTTGGTTTTAATTTCATGCTCCTCTAATGCTCTATCATTATAGTGTTGCGCTTGTTCGTATACATTAAGCTCATGGTTAATGAGCGAATATTCCTGGTCTATATATACGTATTTGTTTTCTGCACGATAAACTGTTCCCGTTTGGTGCTCTAGCTTTCCCAACATGAGTTTTATTAAAGTCGTTTTGCCAGAACCGTTCAATCCTTTCAATGCAATTCGCTCGCCACTTAAGATTTCTAAATTGAGAGGATCTGACCAAAGCGATTTAGTGCCATAGCTAAAATTAATATTAGTGGCTTTAAACAAAATTTTTCCTTTATGTAAAAGGGAGCTATTAAAACCGAACTTCATTTTATCAATGTCCGGCAAAACGGAACGTAACTCTTGCAACTCTTTTGATATATCAATGATTTTCTCTGCGTGAACACTTTTTATTTTTGATGTGCTATTCTCCGCTTTGTTCCGCAAGGTGTTCATCATGATTCTGGCTACACCTGCTTTTTCTTGTTTCTTTTTTCCATGACTGTCTAATTTGTGTTGCCGCTCTAAAGTCACTCTTTCTTTTTCCTTGGCTTTCTTTAGCTCCTTTTCTTTGCTATGAATGCCTTGATTTAAAGCGTCCTTCTCAATTTGCTTCTGTTCGGTATAAAATTCATAATTGCCACCATAAACTGTTATACCTCGTTTGCTTAGTTCCAGAACTGAATCCAATTGGTTCAATAATTTTCTATCATGACTAACCACAATCAAGTGCACGTTGTTTTTTGAATAAAGTCATACAATAATTGTCTGGTGGTGAATCTAAATGATTACTCGGCTCATCCAACAATACTATTTGGGGTTGGTGAACAGAGATGCCAGCTAATAGTACTTTAGTTTTTTGTCCACCACTCAGTGTTCCCATCTTTTGTGATAAAATAACATCATGAAGTTGCCAGTAGCGTAATGCGTCCAGGCAACGTTCTTCAATGGTCCAGTCATCATCAAGCAAGGCCAATTTGTCTTCAGTAGCATCGCCTTCAAGAATTTCCCTGATGACTCCAAGCTTTTCGTGTACTCGCAACCCTTGTGCAACAGTCAAGTGATCGTATTTGGGCAATACGATCACTTGACTGTTGCACAAGGGTTGCGAGTACACGAAAAGCTTGGAGTGATCAGGGAAATTCTTGAAGGCGATGCTACTGAAGACAAATTGACCTTGCTTGATGATGACTGGACCATTGAAGAACGTTGCCTGGACGCATTACGCTATTGGCAACTTCATGATGTTATTTTATCACAAAAGATGGGAACACTGAGTGGTGGACAAAAAACTAAAGTACTATTAGCTGGCATCTCTGTTCACCAACCCCAAATAGTATTGTTGGATGAGCCGAGTAATCATTTAGATTCACCAGCCAGACAATTATTGTATGACTTTATTCAAAAAACAACGTGCACATTGATTGTGGTTAGTCATGATAGAAAATTATTGAACCAATTGGATTCAGTTCTGGAACTAAGCAAACGAGGTATAACAGTTTATGGTGGCAATTATGAATTTTATACCGAACAGAAGCAAATTGAGAAGGACGCTTTAAATCAAGGCATTCATAGCAAAGAAAAGGAGCTAAAGAAAGCCAAGGAAAAAGAAAGAGTGACTTTAGAGCGGCAACACAAATTAGACAGTCATGGAAAAAAGAAACAAGAAAAAGCAGGTGTAGCCAGAATCATGATGAACACCTTGCGGAACAAAGCGGAGAATAGCACATCAAAAATAAAAAGTGTTCACGCAGAGAAAATCATTGATATATCAAAAGAGTTGCAAGAGTTACGTTCCGTTTTGCCGGACATTGATAAAATGAAGTTCGGTTTTAATAGCTCCCTTTTACATAAAGGAAAAATTTTGTTTAAAGCCACTAATATTAATTTTAGCTATGGCACTAAATCGCTTTGGTCAGATCCTCTCAATTTAGAAATCTTAAGTGGCGAGCGAATTGCATTGAAAGGATTGAACGGTTCTGGCAAAACGACTTTAATAAAACTCATGTTGGGAAAGCTAGAGCACCAAACGGGAACAGTTTATCGTGCAGAAAACAAATACGTATATATAGACCAGGAATATTCGCTCATTAACCATGAGCTTAATGTATACGAACAAGCGCAACACTATAATGATAGAGCATTAGAGGAGCATGAAATTAAAACCAACCTTAATCGGTTTTTATTCAACAAGTACCATTGGGATAAATCATGTCGTGCCTTGGGCGGTGGCGAAAGAATGCGGCTGATGCTTTGTTGTTTAACTATCATGAGTGAGTCGCCTGACATTATTGTTTTGGATGAACCGACCAATAACCTGGATATTCAAAATATCGAGATTTTAACAGCCGCCATTAGTGAATACAAAGGCACCCTTATTGTTGTGTCACACGATGAATATTTTTTGAATCAAATAAACACAGAAAGAACGATCATGTTAGGCTAGTTTGGTAACGATGCACAAGGTATCGAACCCAATTTTATGTGGTTCAAAGCAAATATCGGTTGATACTGACAGACCCCCTTGAAATAAACTAGGTCGGTATTAAAGAAAATAAAAAAGCCCCAGATTGAAAAATCTGAGGCTTTGAAGTGATCCCGCTGGGATTCGAACCCAGGACCCATACATTAAAAGTGTATTGCTCTACCAGCTGAGCTACGGAATCATTAAATCTTGTCTAAATTGCGGTCTTTTCCGTAATTGAGGTCGCAAAGGTAACAGGATATGAAAAATATACAAACC
>CAWBCB010000145.1:0-32273 GCA_963787095.1 uncultured Cytophagales bacterium
ACACCGCTTTGAAATTATTGAAAGAGATCAGCAATGACTCACGCATTTATGTTCATCGCACCGGGTTTGATCCACCTCCTTTAAAAGAAGAGAAACGTTTGAGTGGTGATTTAAGTGAAGTGAACTCTCCTACTTTAAAACAGAATCAGCAAGTAGTTGAAACCTATCCGGCTATTCGTCAAGCTATTAATTTGGTTGAAGAAATGATTGGCACGAACAGAACAGCGGCATCATCCACAGAACAACAACTTTTTCAAAAAGCGGGACAAGAACTTGCGCAAGTAGCTATTGAGCAACCTGGAAAATATTTAGAAGGATTATCGATGTTAAAAACATTAAGTGATGGAAGTGGTAATGAATCAGAAAGAAAAGCAGCATTAGTTGGTGTTCGTAAAATTTTATGGAGTGTGTTACCGCAAGAATCGGTCTCACCAAACAAGAAACCTGTACTCATGCACAAGCTTGATCAGCAGTTTTTGCAAAACCTTGAATCGGTTCACAATGATTAGGTTGGCACTTACATTTCAACCCATCTTTTCTATGTGGCTCATAGTATTGGGAGCCGCTCTTTATTAGGCTTTCTGATCTGGAAAGAGATCAATCGTAAAAACAGATTTCTTGCATTTAGAATTCTTGCTGTCGTGTTCATGATTGGTGCAGTTACCCCTGGTTGTTGCAGCCCATGACGAGGCCTTAAAAGATTCAACCTCTATCATCCTTCTCACCAAAAATTACGATCGCTCAAAAGCAGATAGTCTTAGCAAGAAGTATCCAGCTTATAAATTATTAAGAACGGATGATGCAGCTTCTTTTAATGAAGCCGCTGAGTTAATGCCCTATGAGTTAGTGGATCACAAAAATGATATTGTATTTATACTTGGTGATGGACTTCCATATTACGAGCAAGAAAAAATTACTTCACCATATTCCTTTCTACCTGGCAAGCTTCCTATTGGAGTCACTCAATTGAATGTCCCCAAATCCGTGCAGGTAAATCAAACCACAACAATTTCAGGGACAGTTAATTTACAAGGCAAGACAACGTTGATTCTTGAAGATCCCGGTGGCCGCAAAGATTCGGTTGTGTTCCGAGGAGCTGGAGCAAAGCCTTTTTCACTTTCCTTTCAAGCACAACAAGCTGGATTATTTCGATACGCCATTACTCTTCGCGATAGTCTAGTCAAGTAAAACTGAAGGACAGTTGCCCATCGAAGTAACTCCTGAGAAAAAATTGAACATCCTTTTTGTTCAAAAATTTCCATCCGCAGAAGTGCGGTATTTAAAAAACTTTCTTGCTGAAAAAGGTCATGCGTTAATTGTACGATCTCAGATTTCTAAAAATGATTTTCATTATGAGTTCTCTAATCGTGAGTCGACACGCATGGATAAACTGACTTCTGAATCACTCACTGAGTTTGATCTCTTTTTAATGGATAGTGAATCACTCTATGGACTAAGCGCCTCCGAATTAAAAAGTATAGAACAGGCAATCCGAGAGGGGTTAGGGGTTGTTGTTCTAATGAATGATATTGATTTAAAAAAGAAACTTCCTTTACTGAACGCTTCGTTAAAAACATATGCTCATGATACCGTTCATCTCAAAATGAAAACACAAAGTATTGTGTTACCTGCGTTGCCGGTTTCCGTTCAGGCACTTTCATCCATTACGCCTATTACATCTTCAGCTGCAAGAATCCTTTCAGGTTACAGACATGAAGTTGCCGGAAAGGTTGGATTTCAATTGTTACACGAAACATATCGGTTACTGTTGGAAGGAAAAAAAGCTGAGTACTCAATGTTATGGTCTCCTCTACTAGAGTCAACAAGCCGGTTAACAGCAGAGTCATTCAAAATACAAATCACAAACTCGTTTCCGTGCTATCAAGATGAACCGTTAGCCGTACAAGTAATTTCATCGGGTGATGAACCAGAGCTGAAAGCAAATTCAACACTACTTCCTTTACTGGAAGATGTACTTATTGATGATTATTGGCACACGACTACATGGACAGGCAAACCGGGTTGGCATTTGTTAACCACTCAGGATTCAACGGCTCTTCATTATTATGTGTCTCCTGAAAGCGAATGGAATGCATTACGAATCGCCAATCAACAGCAACAACATTTATCTAATAAGCCTTCTATTGTCTCGAAAAAGGAATCAAATCTCACCACCGAACACAAACCAATCTCTCCACTTTGGTTTTTTGTGATCTTCCTGCTGGCTTCGGGATTTTTGTGGCTGGCACCCAAGCTGTAGGATTTTAAAATCATAGCCACTGACCCGCCTGCCAAAAGTTCGGAGGGCAGGTTCACAGATTAGATTTTTGCTTTCAAAAAATCAGTGAATCTGTGGTCCTCTTATATTCGCACAAAATTAATCTTCTTTTTGAACGCAAAGTTGTTAAGTTCGCAGAGTCTTTACACCTCTACCTATGATTTCGAAACGTCTCATCAAAATTACTTTTCCCATTGTGTTGCTTGGAGGTATTTATTTTATGGGGCCGCAGCCAGACAAATCTGCTTTTGATCCAACTCCCTATTCGGTTCCTGCTAATGCAAAGGAGTTAGAAAACTATGTAGCCAATAATGAGGCTCAACATAAAATAAAACCTGATAATGAAGCGCGTATTGTTTGGAATGACAGTACGAAACAAAAAACAGAATACGCGGTAGTTTACTTGCACGGTTTTTCAGCCAGTCAGATTGAAGGCGATCCTGTGCACAGAAGATTTGCAAAAGAGTTTGGTTGTAATTTATACCTATCGAGATTGGCTGATCATGGTGTTGACACCACAGAAACATTACTGTTGTTTACTGCTGATCGACTTTGGGAAAGTGCCAAGCAAGCATTAGCTATTGGAAAACAATTAGGGAATAAAGTCATTCTGGTCAGCACCTCCACCGGTGGCACACTGGCGTTGATGCTTGCCGCTCAATATCCTGATGATGTGTATGCGTTAATTAATATGTCGCCCAATATTGCTATCAACGATCCCGCAGCCTTTTTATTAAACGATCCGTGGGGCTTGCAAATTGCTCGTCTCGTAATAGGTGACAAGTACAGGGTAACCGGAGCTTCTGAAGAGCATGCCAAATTCTGGAATAAAAAATATCGATTAGAATCCCTTGTTCAACTAGAGGAGTTGATTGAAGAAACGATGACCAAAGAAACTTTTCAAAAAGTAAAACAACCCTCCCTCACACTCTACTATTATAAAAATGATCAAGAGCAAGATCCTGAAGTAAAAGTAAGCGCCATGCTGGAAATGAATAAACAACTTGGCACTCCAGATGATTTAAAAGAGACAGTCGCGTTTCCAAATGCAGGCGTTCACGTAATTGGCTGTTCTTTAACTTCAAAAGATATTGAAGGGGTTTACGCTGCAATGAAAAAATTTGCTGTTGAGAAGTTAAAGATGAAGCATGTCGAAGAGTAAGTCTATACAAGTTGGGATTCAAAAAACGCTATCTATAATTTTGTGTTCTTTTGTAGTAAGTGTCTCATCCTGGGCACAGAACAAAGCAACTGTAACAGGACGAGTAATAGATTCAGTTTCAACAGCTCCGCTGAGTTACTCCAGCATTGCTATTTACACGTCATCCAACAAAAAATTGCTAACCGGAAATATTACAAATGACAATGGGGATTTTTCCATTGATGTTCCATATGGAGTTTATTATGCAGAAATCAACTTTATGGGGTTTAATCCTTATAAAACTGGTGAGTTTAAGCTGTCAAAGGAAAATCCTGAATATAATTTGGGATTGATACGGCTTCAACAAACTGTTGACGTGCTTGATGAAGTGGTGGTTCAGGCAGAAAAAAGTTCGATGGAACTCTCCCTCGATAAACGAATTTTCAATGTGGGCAAAGATTTGGCAAACAGTGGCGGCACTGCATCCGATGTCCTCATGAATATTCCTTCCGTTGCGGTTGATCCGGAAGGAAACATAAAGCTAAGAGGAAGTGACAATGTGCGCATACTAATTGATGGAAAGCCTTCTGGCCTCGTCAGTTTTAAAGGTGGAAGCGGCCTTCAGCAACTTCAGGCAAGTATGATTGAGCGGGTGGAAATAATAACAAATCCATCTGCACGATACGAGGCTGAAGGCATTGGGGGGATTATTAATATCGTGCTGAAGAAAGATAAGAATCAAGGTTTCAATGGCTCGATTGATGTAATAACCGGATATCCTGCTAACTACGGATTAGCCGCCAACTTAAATTACAGACACAAGAAAATTAATTTCTTCATCAATTATGGATTAACCTATCGCAATCAACCAGGGGGCGGCTCTTTGTATCAGGAAGTGTATGGAGTTGATACTACTTTTATTCTGAAACAAAGTATTAATCGCAACATTAAAGGGCTCAACAATAATATTCGAGGTGGGCTTGACTTATATTTCACTGAAAAAAGTATTCTAACAGCTTCCTATTTATTTCGAAGGAGTGATGCCAACCGAGTAACAAATATCGTGTATCACGATTATCTCTTCACGCCTTCAAATGAAGTAAGCTATACAACCCGTAGGCAAAATGAAGATGAGATAGAACCCAATTCGGAATACTCAATTATTTATAGAAAGCTTTTTGAAGGGAAAGGTCACGAACTACTTGGGGAAGTAAAATACTTAGACAATTGGGAAAGCTCAGATCAGGTTTTTACACAGCACTATTTTACGCCCGATGGAATAGAAGACAATTCTAAATCATCTCTTCAAAAATCGCTTAATGATGAAAGTGAAAAGCAAATGCTTTTTCAACTTGACTACACAAAGCCTTTTGCAAAAGAAGGAAAGATTGAGACTGGCTTCAGAACAAGTTATCGCAACATGGTGAATGATTATTTGGTAACTCAGCAAAATTCAAGTGGCGAGTTTGATCCGTTGCCGGGATTAGATAACGTGTTTTATTATGACGAAAATATTACTGCCGCCTACGCCATCCTGGGTAATAAAACAAAAGCTATCTCCTACCAAGCGGGCTTGCGTGCGGAATGGACTGATGTTAAAACAACACTTGAAGAGACCAACGAGGTTAATCCAAGAAAATATTCCAATCTCTTTCCTAGTGCTCATGTAACGTTTAGTCTTCCAAAAGAAAATAGTTTCCAGGTAAGTTATAGCCGAAGGGTAAGAAGACCCTATTACAATGACCTGAGTCCTTATGCAACATTTTCAGATAGTCGAAATTTTTTCAGTGGCAACCCCGATTTGAATCCCGAGTTCAGCAATGTCTATGAGTTGGGATACATCAAATATTTTGAAATAGGTACGCTTTCTTCATCTCTCTATTATCGGGACACAGAAGACAAAATTGATGAGATCCGCACCGTGAATGAAGAAGGGAATTCTGCTACACGACCCGAAAATCTTCGTTCTGAAAAAGCTTACGGTATTGAGCTTGCAAGTACATTGGCCATTACAAAATGGTGGAAGTGGGATGCTAATTTTAACTTCTTCCATGCCGATATTGATGGCAGTAACATTGTAAGCACTTACAAAACATCAACGTATAGTTGGTTTACAAGACAAACGTCAAGATTCTCGTTGCCGGGCAAAGTTGATATTCAATTGCGCACAAATTATGAAGCGCCTCAAAAGACAGCTCAGGGAAAAAGAAAAGCGTTGTATTATGCCGACTTCAGTATCAGTAAAGAAATTCTAAAAGGGGTAGGAACAATTAACTTTAACGTGTTGGACGTTTTCAATTCCAGAAAATCGCGGAGTATTACAGAGGGTTTAATATTTTATACGGAAAGAACTTATCAGGGAAGGAGAAGGCAATTCAACCTAACCTTTAATTATAGAATCAGGCAAAGCAAATCCGCCAAATCTAAAAGAGATGCTGTGTTGGAGGGTTAGCAACTAATCTTACCAACTCGTTTTTCATGGCGACCGCCCTCAAAAGGAGTTGCTAAAAATTTAGTAAGAATTTTTGAGGCTAACTCAGGCGAAATAAATCGGGAGGGCAAGCAAAGGACATTGGCGTTGTTATGTTGACGTGCCAATCCAGCTAATTCCTCTGTCCAACAAATAGCCGCACGAATTCCCTGATGTTTATTGGCGGTAATGGCCACGCCATTGGCGCTTCCGCAGATAAGAACTCCGAGTTCAAATTCCTTTTCCTCAACTGAACTTGCTACAGGGTGCGCAAAATCAGGGTAATCAACAGAATCTAAACTATGAGTACCAAAATCTTTTAGTTCATGACCCGCACGTTCCAACTCTTTTTTTAAGAGTTCTTTGTATTCAAATCCTGCATGATCGGCACCAATCGCTATTTTCATATGGCAGACTGTTGATCTAATTTTTCATCCTCCCGTTCGCGTTTTTTCTTCCGCCTCAATTCAACACCGGATATGAAGATACTGATTTCGTAAAGGAAGTACAACGGAATAGAGATGAGCGACAAACTCAAGGGATCAGAACTTGGTGTGATCACTGCCCCAATAACAAGAATAGCAACCACAGCATGCTTGCGATAGCTACGCAAAAGGGTGGGTGTAACAATACCTACCTTCGTTAAAAAGAAAATAACGACCGGCAATTGAAATAAAATTCCACTGCTTAAAACCAATATGGTGATGGTAGATACATAAGAAGTGATATCGAATTCATTCGATATCATTGGGTTTATTGAATAATTGGCAAGGAAGGCGATCGTCATTGGGCTAAGAATAAAATACCCAAAAGAAATTCCAATTATAAATAAAGTGGAAATTGAAAACACAGCTCCTCTTGAACCACTTTTTTCATTGTTATATAGCCCTGGCTTAACAAAACTCCACAGTTCCCATACTACATAAGGGAATGCAACACAAAGCCCGATCACAAAGGAAGCCGTTAATTGCATAGTAAATTGCCCCATCAAAAACCGACTCTGAATCTTCATTGGGATTTCGGTCACACAGAGTCCATCCACTCCTGTCATTGCTCCCAAATCACATAACCATCTGAAGGTTATAAAATCAACTCGGCCTGGGGCAAAAATTACATATTCAAAAATCTCGTATGTAAAGATGAATGCGAGAATCATCATGATAAAAATCGCTGCCACCGAACGAACCACATGCCATCTTAATTCCTCTAAGTGATCGAGGAACGACATCTCTTTTTCTTCACTCATAAATTTCATCAACGATCTAAACAAAATGCAGACTATTTAATTTCAAGTTCTTATTTTCCACACAAATCCAGGTGCCTGCAATTGCTTTATTTCCTATTTATACAAAGGGAATTTCTTCATAAACGTATTCACCTTGCGTTTTACTGCTTTCAGATGTTTTACATCTTCGGGCTTTTTCAACGCCTCATCAATCAGATCAACCACTTTAATCACATCCTTCTCCATTAACCCACGGGTAGTAATTGCTGGTGTACCAATACGCATACCCGAAGTAATCATGGGTGATTGCGTATCGAATGGCACCATGTTTTTGTTGATGGTGATGTCAGCTTGTATCAATGCTTCTTCCGCTATTTTACCTGTCAATTTTTTAGAACGAAGATCAATCAACATCAGGTGATTATCCGTACCGCCTGAGATAATTTTATAGCCCTTATCTACAAACGCTTTTGCCATTGTTTTTGCATTCTTGGCAACCTGCACAATGTAGGTAAGGTATTCTTCACTCAATGCTTCACCAAAAGCAATTGCTTTAGCGGCAATTACATGTTCCAACGGGCCGCCCTGGGTTCCAGGAAACACACCTGAATCCAAAACCGAAGACATCTTACGCAATTCTCCTTTCGGAGTTTTCAATCCAAACGGGTTTTCAAAATTCTTCCCAATCATAATCAATCCACCACGCGGACCACGCAACGTTTTGTGCGTAGTGGTGGTCACGATATGGCAATGCTCCATCGGATCGTTTAATAACCCACGGGCAATCAATCCTGCCGGATGCGAAACATCGGCTAACAACAATGCGCCAACACTATCCGCAGCAATGCGCAATTTTTCATAATCCCAATCGCGGCTATACGCAGAAGCGCCACAAATAATCATCTTGGGCTTTTCGCGTTGAGCAATCTCAACTACTTTATCAAAATCAATCTCACCCGTCTCTTGCTCTACTCCATAAAATGAGGGCTGATATAGTTTCCCCGAAAAATTAACGGGCGAACCGTGAGTAAGATGGCCACCATGCGAAAGATCAAACCCCAGGATTTTATCACCTGGTTTTAAACAGGCTAACATAACGGCAGCATTTGCCTGAGCACCCGAGTGAGGTTGCACGTTTGCCCATTCAGCACCAAAAAGTTCTTTAATTCTATCTATCGCAAGTTGCTCCACTTCATCCACCACTTCGCAGCCTCCGTAGTAGCGCTTTCCGGGCAAGCCTTCAGCATATTTATTAGTAAGCACAGAACCCTGAGCTTTCATTACTTGTGGAGATACAAAGTTCTCGGAGGCAATTAACTCGATGCCATGTTCTTGTCTTTGCTTTTCCTTTTCAATAAGATCAAATACAACTTTATCGCGCTTCATGGGGAGAAATGTTTTATCAGGGGGCAAAAATAGAGAGATTATCCCTAAGAAGAACACCCTATGGCACAGAAAAGACATCATTCTGCCTTTAATTTTCGTATATAGATTTTAACTCACTTACAATCCATATCAACCCATTAGTGCTTATGAAAAAGCTCCTTTTTTTGATTGCTTCATTTACAACGACTGTTTATAGTCAGGCTCAAAAGCCATATATAACCTCCGATGGCGAACTCATTCTGGGATTTGCCAGCATTGATCAAAATGGCAATGAAGAGTCCAGCATTCCCCGGTTCTCCATATTCTTCCACGCTCAGTCGCTGGCTCATTTCGATCAAAGTGAAAAATTTGGTTGGTACACAGGTTTTGGCATTCGCAATGTGGGCTTTATTTATGAGCAGGATGCGAGCACCCGCAAGAAGTTTAGAACGTACAATGTGGGTATACCGTTAGGTCTAAAATTTGGCGATATGGATGGTCTTTACCTTTACGGTGGGTATGAGTTGGAATTACCGATTAACTACAAAGAGAAAACATTTATTAACGAGAAAAAGGAAGACAAATACAATGTGTGGTTTAGCAAACGAATTCCTACTATATATAACACCGTGTTTGTGGGTGTTCGCTTTCCGCGCGGCATAAGTTTAAAATTCAAATACTACCTCACACCATTTTTTAATAAAGATTATTCTGAAGTAGTAAATGGTGTTACCCAAACTCCATATGCCAACTTAAACGTAAACACATTTCACATTGCCCTTACCACTATGATTGCAAAGGGTAAAAAAGTGGCTTGGATTAAGCGGGAGGATTAATCGTGCTGGATCAGATTCTTTAAAGATTTTTGAACAGCCGGGTCAATAACCAAAATATTAGTTCTCTTTTTTAGATCAATCGAATGGCCAATCACTGAACCATGAGACTCTGTTGATCTAATTCTTCCAAATTCGGTAAGGCCGGTGATCTCGCGCAAAGCACTATTCAATAAACGCTCGCGCGGATCGCCCAGTGGATACAAAATAAAACTGTTGTCTTCTAAAAATATTTGCGGGTTAAAGCCCGTGTCATAGTCTGATTGCTTAAGACTATTAAATGATTTTGTAACAATTGGCTGCATACCCCATAAATTGTTTGGGTCATTGTCTTCGTTAAGCGTAATCGAGCCAACATTTTTTCCAACGGTTTTATTACCAATCAAAAATACATCCATATACGGCCGAAGGCCATTGATCAATAACTCACTTGCAGAGGCAGAGCGGGTTCCCGTAAGAATGTAAACCCGATTGTTGCGCAAAAGACTTCCCACATTTTGTGATTTCGTTAAAAATTTTACCGTCAAGAAATTGTCGCCAAGATTCGGATCCTTCTTTATCTCAGCCGTTACATCATCATTGTATTCGCGAATGGCAAATACTTTTGCAGTGTTTACCTCTTTACCAATTAAACTGGCCAAATTAGTCGTGGCTGTTTCTGCACCTCCGCTGTTAAAGCGTAAATCAATTATCAAGTCAGTAATACCAGCAGATTGAAAGCCTGTGAATATTTGATCCATCTCCGCATTATACTGTGTACTGGTTTGGGTTGGTCCGGTGGCAAAAAAATTATAAACATAGTATCCAATCTTGCGATCGTTGTAGGTAAACACCTTGTTTAGGAAGTTTGGATTTTCCGTGTACTCAATAGTTGCCAATGCTTTTGTTTGTTCGGAACCAAATTCCTGTGTACTCACATTATAAGGACGATAGGTAAGGGTATGATTTTCAGAAATTGCCCCAAGCAAAGCCTGATAGTTAGAGAGTGTAAGTTGTTCGGAATTAATTTTTGTTATTACATCACCACGATGAAAATCGGCATTAGTGGCCGGTGAGTTAGGTTTAACATACACAATTTGCGCAAACACATTATTATTGTCAGCGCTTTCGCGATAAAGAGCCAATTCATAGCCTGCCTCTTTGCTTATTCCCTGTAGCGAGTTCTGAAGTTCTTTAAAATTATCCTGTATCCAGCTAAAGCGATCGCTTGAATTTAAAAGCGATTTAAAAAACGCTTCGTGCTCTAGTGTTTTATCTGGATTAGTGGGCAATGTACTGTTCCAGTAATACCAAAAGTCCATGTTGGTATAAATCCAATTGTTTACGTACTCATTAGGGTGTTCTGGTTCATCTTTATTGCACGATAGAAGAACGAACAACACGAGAATAAGAGCAAATGGCCCTCTTATAAATCTCAACTTCGCAAACTCAACAGGCATCATACGATATTAATTTCTGTGCAAACAGAATAACGAATTAAACGTTTCAGAATTACTTTAGATACAAATCAAATTCAGGTTGGTAACTGCTAAAGATCGGAATATTGGGTAGGTCGCAGATAGGTTTGCACATTCTTCGACACATTCTTCTGATACTCGGGCATGGCCGACAATGTTTTCCATTGCGGATCAGCTGAAAAAGCTTTCCAGTGGGCATCTCGGTCTTCCCTGTTTTCAAAGGTAGTCATGTACATTAAATTAGGCATATGTGAGCCACTTAGCACTTCACCATAAAACACGGCATTAAAGCCAAGTCTCTTAAAAAGTCCCACTTCATCACCATCATTAAACATCTTTACCTTGTTCAAATGAATTTTTTCAGTGTGGCTTTCATAGCTACGCAATTCATAGAACCGTTCGGTAACGGGTGATTTTAAATTTGGAACCGATGACTGCGGCATTCCTGAAAAAGCTTTCAACACAATTTTCTCTATGCGATCGTAAGGCGGATTATCAAATTTTGCATCGATGTAATCTGTACCGTCTGTTGCATACGCTTTATCCTTAGCTAATTTATCAGTGAGGTTGACAAACTCATCCATTGAGCGAAATGGAATCAACACATAAAGTTTCTTACCATATGTAGTGTCAGTTTCTAACGGTTTAAAGATTCCAATTTTCTTAGTGCCCATTCTATGCATGGCTGGAATGAACGCCTTCTCTAAATAATTTTCAGTTCGGGTTTGTTGCTCTGCCGATTTGAAATGGTAAATGCGTAGTTCATAAAACTCACGCGGGGCTGCATTTCCTGCAAACACAACACATACTATTAATAGCAAACAGAGTAAGGCGGATTTTTTCATGGGATTTCGATTTCATTTCAAAAGTAGCAGAACTTATCAATTTACTTATTACCTCCGATCACCTAATATAGTCAGACAACACTATTTTTGCATCTAAATCTATTCATCTTGAATTTTCAATATCTTCTCGAATTAATCGGAACATTCTTTTTTGCAGTCTCAGGCGCACTTGCCATACAAGATAAAGAAGGTGACTGGTTTAGTGCGGGCTTTACAGGTTTCATTACAGCCATTGGGGGTGGCAGCTTGCGCGATGTTTTGCTGGGTAGCTATCCACTTGCCTGGGTAGCCGACATAAATTTTCTGTACTCAATATTAAGTGGAGTTATTATAGCCATCATTTTCTTTCGGGTAATTATTAAGCTTCGCAAAACATTTTTGCTGTTCGACACACTGGGCATATCCTTCTTCACCATCCTGGGTGTTGAAAAAGCTATAAGTCTGGGAATTCGTCCAGAGATTGCAGCGATCATGGGAATGTTCACTGCTGTGATGGGTGGAGTAATGCGCGACACCTTAACAAATGAATTGCCCGTCATCTTCCGCAAGGAAATTTACGCCACCGCGTGCCTGATTGGAGCCATTCTCTATTTAGTTTTAGATTTAAACACTCCGCTGGAGCGGAACTACAATCTGATCATTTCAATTTCAGTAATCATTCTCATCCGCCTGCTCTCAGTCAAGTTTAAACTTGCACTACCAGGCTTCAATAGATAACACAGTACATTACCAGTAATCAAGATTTCCTTGTTCATTGGAGTCACTTTCACAATATTGCATGATGCGATCTACCCTCGTTTGGCTTTTCATGATTGCCATAATCACTGCTGGTTTGGCTCAGAAAAAAAATGAATCCTTTCAACTCCCTATTCAAAAAGCAACCGGAATTATTAAAATTGATGGTATTGTTGATGAAAGTGATTGGCTGCTAAGTGCTACCGCCAGTGATTTCTATATGGTGTTACCGATGGACACCAGTATGGCAAAGGTGAGAACAGAAGTAAAAATGACCTACGATGACGACAACTTATACCTTGTTGCTATTTGTTATCATGGGCTTCCTGGTCCCTATGTAGTTGAATCGTTGCGCAGAGATTTTTCCTTTGGTAAGAATGATAACTTTTTACTTTTCATGGACACGTTCGATGATCAAACCAATGGGTTTTCATTTGGCGCCAACGCAGCCGGAGCGCAGTGGGATGGACTGATGTATGAAGGGAGCAAAGTGGATTTAAATTGGGACAACAAATGGACTAGTGTTGTAAAGAATTATGAAGACAAATGGATTTTTGAAGCGGCTATTCCTTTCAAAACTATTCGTTATAAAAATGGAATTACCAAGTGGGGAATAAATTTTAGTCGCCTCGATTTAAAAACAACTGAAAAATCCAGTTGGACTCCCGTACCCCGGCAATTCCCAACAGCCTCATTAGCCTTTAGTGGTTCATTAGTTTGGGACAATCCACCAAAAAAAGCTGGCGCCAATGTTTCGGTTATTCCTTATATGTTAGGAGGTGTCTCTAAAGACTATGAAAAAAATACATCTACAGATCATAGAGGTGAGGTTGGCCTGGATGTAAAAGTGGCCGTTACTTCTTCGCTCAATTTAGATCTTACCGTTAATCCTGATTTCTCGCAAGTAGATGTAGACAGACAAGTCACTAACCTCGATCGCTTCGAATTATTCTTTCCCGAAAGGCGGCAATTCTTTTTAGAGAACGGAGATATGTTTAACAACTTCGGTTATTCTACTATCCGTCCCTTCTTCTCAAGACGCATTGGTTTAAATGCACCCATACAAGCAGGCGCACGACTTAGTGGTAAGCTTGATAAAAACTGGCGCATTGCCATGATGGATATGCAAACCGGAAAAGTGGATGATGATGCATTGCCTGCACAAAACTTTGCTGTAATGGCGTTGCAACGAAAAATATTTGCACGCTCAAACATCGGTATGCTCATCGTTAATAAAGAATCGCTCAACTATGCGCTACCAACAGATCCTACCGCTCCTGCCTATTCAGAATATAATCGCAACCTTGGGTTTGAGTATAACCTGGCTTCATCTAACAATTTATGGACGGGCAAAGCTTTGTATTTAAAGTCTTTTAGTCCTGTAAAGGCTGCAAATGATTATACGTATGCGGCCAATGTTCAATACAGCAAGCGCAGGTTAAGCGTGAGCGGCCAATACGAATATGTGGGCAGTGGGTATACTGCTGAAGTAGGTTATGTGCCGCGCAAAAATTTCGTTCGTGTTAATCCACAAGTTGGGTATCTGTTTTTTCCTTCCGGAAAAACAATTTTAAGTCATGGACCGAAAGTAAGTACCAGTGTTTTCTTTACTCCCGATTTTAAACAAACAGATAGCGAAAGCTTTATTGCGTATGGATTTAATTTCAGGAAGCTGAGCACCGCCACTATTTGGGTAGCAAACAATTATGTGAAGTTGCTCAGTCCTTTTGATCCTACTAATTCAGGGAAGGACAGCCTGGCCACGGGAAGTGAACACACCTGGAATGCATGGGGTACAGAATTTGTTTCGCGGCCACAAAGCAAATTAACGTATGGATTTTCTACGCGCTATGGCGGCTACTATCAAAACGGAACCCGGCTTTTCTTATCAAGTGATATCGGTTATCGCGTTCAACCCTATGTAAGTGTTTTGTTAAGCGCAAGCTATAATGACATTCGCTTGCCCGAACCGTGGGGCAAAAGTACTTTTTGGTTAGTGGGGCCGCGTATTGATGTTACGTTTACTAACAAAATTTTCTTCACCACATTTTTGCAATACAACGAGCAACGTGATAACGTGAATTTGAACACACGCTTTCAGTGGCGATACCGCCCTGCGTCTGATTTATTTATTGTTTACACCGATAATTACTTGCCTGAAAATCTATCCGTTAAAAATCATTCGCTGGTACTTAAGTTTACATATTGGTGGAATTTGTAACCATTGTTTGTTTGCATGAAGGGAACGGACTACATTTATTTGCATGAAATTCGTTTTCTTCCTTTCTGTTTCGATAAGTCTTTTATCGTGTCAGTCAAAAGATCAGCCTTCAAATAATATGATTCGAAATTATTCCTACGATGCTCAATTTCTTAGAAAGCACACTCAGCAAGTAATTGAACTACAAACTGTCGATGGAATGGCTAAAGTCTTGTTGTCAGCAGAGTATCAAGGCCGTGTTATGACTAGCACTTCAGGTGGGGATACCGGAATAAGCTATGGCTGGCTCAATTATGATCTAATTGCATCTGGCAAAAAATCGAAGCAATTTAATCCCGTAGGTGGCGAAGAACGATTTTGGCTCGGACCGGAGGGTGGGCAATACTCTCTTTATTTTGCACCTCAGGCATCTTTTACCATGGATAACTGGCAAGTGCCAGCGCTCATTGATACGCTTCCGTATGAAGTTGTTGAAGCCAAGCCAACCCATGCTCGTTTTTCAAAGAAAGCTTCCCTTACTAATTATCGTGGAACCACATTCGATTTGTTGATTGATCGAAAAATCTCCTTGCTTTCAAAAAGCGAAATTGAAACAGAACTGAATATAGTACTTGCTGACTCCATAAGCGTTGTTGCTTATCGAACAGAAAATCAACTTCAAAATATAGGCACCACCGATTGGCAAAAAGAAAATGGCTTACTTTCCATTTGGCTGCTGGGCATGTTCACACCTTCTGATAATACAGTAGTAATTATTCCTTTCAAACCGGTGACGAATGCAAAAGAATTAATTACCACCAATTATTTTGGAGAAATACCAGCTGACCGATTAACCCTAAAGGACAGTGTATTATTTTTTACCTGCGATGGGAAGTACAGAAGTAAAATTGGCCTCCCTCCTTCGCTAGCTAAACCAATAGCCGCAAGTTTTGATTTTGAAAAGAATATCTTGACGATGATTATTTTTGATGTTGATCCCAAGGCAGATTATGTAAATGCTAAATGGGAAATACAGGCAGAGCCTTTTCGGGGTGATGCTGTGAACTCTTATAATGACGGACCACTGGAAAATGGAAATCAACTGGGGCCATTTTATGAACTTGAATCATCCTCACCAGCGTTAGCATTGAAGGCTGGTGAATGGGGAAAATACAATCAAACCACCTTTCACGCTGAAGGTGATTTCGAAAAATTGAATGAACTTTCGAAAAAACTTTTGGGTATTGATCTAATGAAACTAAAGCCATAACCATGCATCTCTACAAAACTCCTGAAGGAGCACTTCTTGTCACGGAAAACAATTCCTTTCTGCTAACTCAGGACTGGGATCAATTAGTTAATCAGTCTGATTTACATCAACACTTGAAAAGCCAGGCCGCGCCTTCAAGCGCGGTTTCAGAAAGCAAGAAACAGGAATTGATTAAAAAAGCTACCGCACCAATTGGCAGTCAGGAAGTATGGGCATCGGGAGTAACGTATTTAAAAAGTCGGGATGCACGCATGGAAGAATCGAAAGAATCGGGTGCAGCCGATGTCTATCAAAAAGTATATGAAGCCGAGCGGCCAGAATTATTTTTTAAATCATTACCTCATCGCGTGGTTGGTCCGGAAGGTGAAGTTTTTATTCGTAAAGATTCAACGTGGAATGTGCCCGAGCCAGAATTAACACTCTTCATGAACTCCGCAGGAGCCATTCAAGGCTACACGATTGGAAACGATATGAGTTCGCGCAGCATTGAAGGCGAGAATCCACTGTACTTGCCACAGGCAAAAATGTACGAACGCAGTTGTGCACTAGGTCCGTGTTTATATGTGCCTGCTAAACCCATTGCACCCGAAACAAACATCTCTATTAAAATAGAACGCGCAAAGAAAGAAGTGTTCAGTAACTCCATTCAGCTTAATCGCATGAAGCGCAATTTGCCTGAACTTGCTACCTGGCTTTATAAAGCGTTAAAGTTTTCAACCGGTAGTTTTTTAATGACTGGTACCGGCATTGTTCCTTCTAATGATTTCACGCTGCAAGCAGGTGATGAAATTAGTATTGAGATTGAAGGAATTGGTGTGTTGAGAAATTCGGTGGGAGTGATTTAACTGATTTTGTATAAGGCATTGTCTTGCGAAGAAAACGATGTATGTGAGTTGAAGAAGTTAAGATAACGGAATTGTCCCTAAGAGGATACGATGTTGAACGGAGAATAAAACAAGCATTGTTCCTGCCCATGATTTTGCACTTCAAGCTGAGATGAACTCAGTACTATGATTAAAGAATTGGTATACTACTAATTCGGTAGGCGCTATATAATTGAATTAGCCTTCAAAGTTTGTAGTAAGATGCACAAGCATTTTAATTTCAATCATTCTATATAACCGTAATAACCTTACATTCCTCTTATTGAGTTCACAATTCATTGTAAATTGAATTGCTGAATAAGGTATGGAAAAGATTAATTCTACTAATTCAACTTACTTCAGGCTGTTTGCATTAGGTTTTGCTGTAATTCTATTGGCCATTATTGCAATTCAAATCATTCTTCAACAGTCTATAAACCAAACGGTCGATCCTGCTTTAATAAACAAATCGGGCCGGCAGCGAATGATCAGTCAGCGGGTTTCTAAATTGTGTTTATACGTGGAGCATGGTACAAAACCTTCCACACTTTCCAATTTCGACCCGGTTGATAGTTTAAGAAAGTATAGTAATCTGCTTCAAACGGTACATACCGAATTAATAACCAGAAATAAAGAAAGTGTAAAGAGCAAGGAAATTGAAACGCTCCTGGATGCCTGTAGTCCATGGGTACAAATAATGGTGAGTGGTTCAAAGGAGTTGATAACACTCTCCAACTCATCAAAAAATGATTCGATTATTTTAAGGATTGCCGAGGCTGAGATGAGTTTTTTGCCAAACATGGAAAAAGTTACGAAAGCCTTTGAACTCCAATCCGTAAAGGAGTTGAATGATGTTAAAGATTTAGAACGAAAGCTCAGCGTTTCGCTAGGCGTTATCATTGTTGCCCTTTTTCTCATTCTCTACTTTCCGGTTCTTAAAAAAACAGAAACTCAGAATAAACTACTGATTACTATCAATCAACGTGTGGAGCAAGCAAAAGCAGAACTTCTGGAAGAGCGAATTCTTTTACGCACTATTATCGATAACATTCCCATTAATATTTACGCAAAGGATAAAGAAGCGCGTAAAACACTTGCCAACAGAAGCGAGTGGACGTATGTGGGCGCTCAAACAGAAGGTGAGGTACTGGGCAAAACAGATTATGATTTATATCTTTCCGCCTCTGCCGATATTTTCTTTTCTGAAGATCAGGAGGTGTTGAATGGCAATAAAATCATAGGTAAAGAAACGTTCAATTTCAAAAACGATGGAACTGAAGTCTGGTTCCTGACATCAAAAGTTCCGTTGCAAAAGAGTAATGGCGAAATTTTTGGGTTAGTGGGTGTAAGTATGGATATCACAGATCGAAAGCTCATTTCTCTTGAGCTTCAAAAATCCCTGGAAGAGGCACGCGAATTATATGATAATGCCCCTTGTGGTTATCACTCCATTGCTATTAATGGCACTATTGAGCGCATGAACCAGACTGAGTTAAATTGGCTTGGATATACACGCGAAGAAGTGGTTGGTAAAATGAACGTGAGTCAAATCCTGACTGAAAAAAGTAAGAAGGACCGAATACAAATCATGGATAAACTCCAACTGGAAGGAAGTGTTGAAGATATTGATGCTGAGTTTGTGAGAAAAGATGGATCTATCATGAATATGATCCTCAACACCAATGCAGAATTTGATGCAGATGGTAAAATGATAGCAAACAGGACTACAGTCTTTGATAGTACCGACAGAAAAAAATTAGAGATAGAAATCAAAAAGGCAAACGAGAGACTCATTCTACTCAACGAAGAAAAAAATAGTTTTATGGCCATGGCCACTCACGATTTAAAGAATCCTTTGAATTCTATTTCAGGATTGATCAATCTATTGAGTCAGAATCAATCGATCTCGAAAGACAACCGGGAGTTGATTGAAATGATGAACTCCACCACCGCGCGCATGCGAGAGTTAATTACACGTCTACTCGATTATAATAAAATTGAACAAGGAAAAACACAAATTAATACACAACCAGTTGCTCTCAATAGATTAATCAAAGCAAGACTTTTAGCCTTTGAACAAGAGGCGCGCAAAAAAGTGATTCAATTAAATTTTGAAAATGAAACTGCATTTAACATTCAATCAGACCCGGAAGTATTAGCTCAAATCTTTGATAATCTGATTTCCAATGCGCTTAAATTTTCAGACCCAAACACAATCATTACCATCAGAATGATTAAAATGGGTAAGCATGTAGTAATAGAAATTATTGATCAAGGGCCTGGCATATCAGCTGAAGAATTACCCCGATTGTTTCTGCCATTTACCCGATTAAGTGCCCGGCCTACAGGAAACGAATCCTCCACCGGGTTGGGACTGTCTATTGTAAAACAATTGGTACAATTGTTAGGCGGTGCTATTAGTGTGGAAAGCACGGTGGGGAAAGGAAGTACGTTTCGGGTTGCGTTAAAGAATAAATAGTCGAACAATCTCAAAATTGTTCGATGTCGCTGGCATCAATAAATGCTCAAACCTCACCAACCCCCACTACTTCCACCACCGCCAAAGCTGCCACCACCACCGGAGAAACTGCTGCCGCTACTGCTGCTCCCCGAACTCCAACTACTGCTGGAGCCGGAGGAATAACTTCCGCCACCACCGCCACTAGTCATTTTCTTGCTTACTCGTTGGCCCCAGTCACTACGGCCCACTAATATTTTCAAAATCGGGAAGATGATGATATAGGCAAGGCCGGGTACATACCAGATATCCCACGGAATTACAATCAGTGGAAACAACGCATAGAAAGGAATCAGGAAGACATACATTCCCCAGCCCCAGCCGCCTTTAATAAGCAAGGCAAAAAACGCAAAGAGCCCAAGAAAAACATAGAGCCCCAGTCCGATACCGATACGAGCCGTCATCGATAAATCAGAAATGTCATCCACATCGCCAGCTGTGTATTCGCCACCAATGGCTGCTGTTATTCCATTAACTGCTGCTGCAACTCCACCGTCAAAATCGGCTCTGCGAAAAGCAGGTGCCATTTCATTTCGAATGATTCGGTTACACAATGCATCGGTGAGCACACCTTCCAGTCCATGACCTACCTCAATGCGCATTTTATGATCATCCACTGCAATCAGTAACAACACGCCATTGTCTTTATCCTTTTGTCCGAGTTTCCAAGCCTCGGCAACACGCAACGAATAGTCTTCAAGCACTTCGCCATCGAGTGTGCTAATGATAAGAATAGCAATTTGATTAGAGGTAGAATCTTCGTAGTGCGTCAACTGTTTTTCGAGTTGCTCAATTTTTTCTGGCGATAGCACATGTGCTTCGTCATGCACGCGTACGTTCCACAATTCAGGAACTGCTTTTTGCGCGAAGGTTGTTAGTGAAACAAGAAGGGCAACAAATAAAAAGTGAAAACGCATATTGATATTGAAAAATCTTACAGTCAGTTTCTTAAATTTTTGTATTCAAAAGCTCTTTATCAAAGTGATGCGGTTAGTACGTGCGTCACCCCTCTCCCATGGAGAGGGGCTGGGGGTGAGGTGTCACCACGAATCACTGGAGCCACCTCCTCCTGAAAAACCACCACCACCAAAGTCGCCACCCCACGAGCCACCGCCACCACCAGAGCCGCGGCCACCTAACATTCCACCCAACATAGCCGCAGTCCAATATCCACCACCGCCTCCGCCACCGCCTTTGTTTCTGCGCGACATTACAATCAACATAATGATAATAAAGATGATGGATCCCAACGGAGAACGTTTGGATCTTTTGCGCGAAGGAACCGGGTCTTCATTTACATAGGTGCCGGCAATAGTTTTAATGATGGCAACTACCCCCGCCTGAATTCCCCCTTCGTAATTTCCTTCCCTAAAATAAGGGGCTACTTCGTTGCGGTTAATGCGGCTTGACATCGCATCGGTTAGTACACCTTCCAATCCATATCCCACTTCAATACGCATTTGTCGTTCCTGCATAGCCACAAGAAAAAGCACACCATTATCTTTCTTTGCTTGCCCCAGTTTCCATTCTTTAAATACTTCCACTGCATAGCCATCAATATCACCACCTTCTAAGGAAGGAACAATGAGTACTGCAATTTGACTCGAGGTGGAATCGCGGTGTGCTTGCAACATAGCTTCTAATTGCGCTTTCGCGGAAGCAGACATAACACCTGCATCATCATGAACCCAAATGCCACCATGAGCAGGAATCTTTGGCTGAGCCAATGTTGGAATTAACAACGAGAAGCAAAAAAGTGTAGTAAGAAAGAATTTCATTCGCACAGATAAAACTTTTATTTATTCCTTCAGTGATTAAACGTAAACATAGAGTTAAGCAAAAATCTATTTTGACTAACGTCACCCTCTCTTCCGATAGCTATCGGGATGGAGTGAGGCTAGTGAGGTTATTCCATTCGCAAATCATCATTCAATTCATTCACGTCATCGGGGGAAATGACAAAACCTTTTTCAAGTAGTATTTCACCACATCTCAAAATCGCCTTCTCAATGCCATCGGTAACTTTATCTTTCTTTACGTTTTCAATAATGGTGCGCACTACTGCATCCCATTCTTTTTGATCAACCTCTTTATTAATACCCTTATCGGCCATTACAATTACTTCATGCTCAAAAAATGAAATGAAAATCATAATACCTGTGCGTAACCGTGTATTAAAAACTTCTTCTTGTAAAAAAGCGCTTTCGGCACGCTTGCGTGTAGACTGATCCATATATGCCTGGCTTAGCATCATCCGTTTTACAAAAGGAATATAGTTTGCCTTTAGCGCACCAATTAACCCGCCTAACATAACCAGCACAAAAATGAGCATCGGATCATACACTGCCAGTGATGGAACATACCGATCGAACATAACAATCAAAAAGAACACGGTTGTAGCGCCTATTATCCCTGCACGATAGTTAGCAATGGTATAGTGGCCGCTCTTTTCAACAAACACAGGAACAATTTCACCGGATATTTTACTTTCCGCTTGCTTCACTGCAGCCTTTATGCGTTCAAGCTCTTCGGGTTTAAATCTCTTCTGTAATGTCATACGCTTTTGATTTAGAGACGTCAAAGATACAAGGAATTATGCCCCAACGAGACCTGATAATCAAAGATTATTAGCCAAAATAGCAATAATAGCCCTGCTAAAAGTCTCTTTCCATTTTGTTACTTTCGTAACTATGGTTACAACGCTGCTCTCACATAGTTGGAAAAAGCTAAGTCGTTCAATCTCTTTTAACAAAGAAATCACAACCACTCTATTTCTTAGCCTCTTTGGGTTAATGGTTCTTGGATATGCTTTAGCACTTGGCTTTGGCCTTAATAGAATTATAACGAATGGGTTAAAGCAAGAGGATAGTTTTCAGTTTCTTAACGGATTACTGATATACTATTTTGGTTTTGAATTCATGATGCGCTATTTCCTGCAAAACCTTCCTGTGCTAGACGTGCAGCCCTATCTTCATCTACCACTCAAACGTTCGCGCATTGTCCATTACTTACTTGTGAAATCTTTAAGCCATGGAGCCAACCTACTTGTGTTTGTGCTTTTTGCGCCTTTTGCATGTACAGCAATAGCCAATCGTTTTGGCTTTTCATCGAGCGTTAGCTGGTTACTGTCGCTTGTACTGATCAGTTTTTGTTTGCACTACCTGGTGTTACTATTTAAAAAGGGACTTGATGACACCATTTGGGGTTTACTGACTTTGGTGTGCATATTTTTTCTTTTGGGAGCGTCTGATTATTATGGTTGGTTCAAACTTTCTGATGTATCAGCATCACTATTTGCCCTAACAGTTCAGGGATATGTATTAGTTCTGTTGATTGCTATCCTATTCTTAGGTATCTATTTTTTCAGTTTCCGTTTTTTTCTAAAAGGGATGTACCCCGAAGAAGTTTCCTTTGGCAAATTGAGTGCATGGGGGAGCGATCATGACTTAAGTTTTCTTCAAAATTTTGGATCTCTTGGCGACTGGATCAATCTTGAAATTAAATTAATCATCCGAAACAAAAGACCCCGCACAATATTATTTCTTAGTGCCTTCTTTCTGTTATATGGGTTGATCTTTTACAATAATGATACATACCGTGAAAAAATGCCAGGCTTCTTTTTATTCATAGGAGTTTTTATTACTGGAATTTTTATGATCAACTATGGTCAGTTTTTATTTAGCTGGCAAAGTGGGCATTTTGATTTTACACTTACTCGTCCAATATCGCTTCGACAATATATTGAGTCCAAATATTGGTTGCTAAGTACAGTAACGGTTATCTGCTTTTTATTAAGTGTGCCCTATGTTTATTTCGGTTGGAAAATACTTCTTATCCATGCCGCCATGGCGTTGTTCAATATAGGTGTTAACATTTTTGTTGTTATGAACGTTGCCATGTGGGAACCAAAAAAAATTGATCTTAAGAAAGGAGCTACTTTCAACTACGAAGGAGTAGGTGCTGCACAATGGTTATTAGGCATTCCTCTACTCTTTGGCCCTTACCTGTTTTATTTGCCATTTAGTCTGATGGGCTATCCAATCACAGGAATTCTTGCTGTTGGAGTTGTGGGGTTAATCGCTATACTATTTAGAACTTACTTACTTGAGGTAACTGTGCGAAGGGTAGAAAAACGCAGATACACAATTGCTGCTGGATTTAGAAAAGATTAGACAACACCCTATGATCACAATTCAATCTCTTAAAAAAACCTATAAACAAACATCGGTTGTAGATGTACCTGAACTTTTTATTGGTCAGAACGAAAGTTTTGGTTTAGTAGGAAATAACGGAGCCGGTAAAACAACTTTGTTTCGATTGATTCTCGATTTAATTCGTTCTACGGAAGGGCAAGTGCTTATCAACGGAAAGAATGTGCAGGGAAACGATGAATGGAACCGGCGGCAGGCGCGGCCAATGTCGCCACAAGCGCCGACTATCACACCGTGCCCACCGACGAAGCGACCGAGTCGCCGGCCCTGATGCACCGTCCCTACGGACTCGGCGCGCGCGTGCCGATGCTGGTGATTTCGCCCTGGAGCCGCGGCGGCTGGGTCAGCTCCGAAGTGTTCGACCATACCTCGGTGATCCGCTTCATGGAGCAGCGCTTCGGCGTGATGGAGCCGAACATCACGCCGTGGCGGCGCGCCGTGTGCGGCGACTTGCGCGGCGCCTTCGATTTCGCGTCGCCCGACGCGTCGCCCTTCCTGCACCTGCTGCCCGACACCGAGGCGGCGGCGCAGCGCGCACGGGCCCTCCGGGCATCGGCGCCCCGGCCCGACGCCGCCGCCAGCCTGCCGCGGCAGGCACGCGGCGTGCGTCGTTCGCGCGCGCTGCCGTACGTGCTGCACGTGACCGACCATGCCGATGCCGCCACGCAGGCCATCACGCTCACCATGGCCAGCGCCGGCACAGCCGGCGCCGTGTTCCACGTGTACGACCGGCTCGCGCTCGGGCAGGCGCCGCGCCGTTACACGGTCGCCGCCGGCACCCAGCTCGACGGCCACTGGGCGCTGGCCGGGCAGGGCGGGGCCTACGATCTGTGGGTGCTGGGGCCGGGCGGCTTTCACCGCCACTTCTGCGGCAATACGGGCGCCGTGCTGCCGTACGCGCTCGACGAGCCGGAAGTGCGGCTGCTGTACGACGCTGCCGACGGCAGTGTCGACGCCGAGCTGTTCAACCCGGGCACGCTGCCGCTCACCTTCACCATAACCGTCAACGCCTACCTTGACGACGCGCCGGTGACGGTGACGGTGGCGCCGTTCGCCACCAGCGTGCACATGTGGAACCTGCACCGCTGCGGCCACTGGTACGACATCAGCGTGACGGTGCGCGAGCTGCCCGGCTTCGTGCGCCGCTTCGCGGGACGGGTCGAAACGGGACGCGACGGCATCAGCGATCCGGCGCTCTGACCGGGCGGATCGACAAAGTTTGCGGAGGTCGTTTGACAGCCTCGGGGGAGAATAGTATCTTTCCGCACGGAAACAAACTTCTTGCCGTCATATCAAGCATGCGGTTTAGAATGGATCTTGCATTTACAGTCATCATCGACCTGCCCTTTTCTCGGAGAAGCATATGACGTCACGATGGATCACGTTTGCAACCGCCCTGTCCGCCATGCTGCTGGCCGGCGCCGTCCAGGCCCAGGAAGTGGTCCGCCTCGGCAACCTCAAGTTCGCCCACTACGGCGCCGTCTCGTACATCAAGGAAATCGCGCCCAAGTGCGGCATCAAGGTCGAAGAGAAAGTCTTCGCCAAGGGGCTCGGACGTGATGCAGGCGATCATCGCCGGCGAGCTCGACGTCGGCACCACCGCATCGGAGGCGGCCATTTCCGGCCGCGCCAGCGGCGCGCCGATCGTGGTGGTGGCCGGCTTCGCCAAGGGCGGCGCGCGCCTGGTGGCGCGCCCCGACCTGGCCATCAAGACGCGTCAAGGATCTCAAGGGCAAGAAGGTCGGCGTGACGCGCGGCGGCATCCAGGAAGTGCTGCTGATGGCCGAGCTGCACAAGGCCGGCCTGACGCGCCGACGCGACGCCGGGCAAGGACGTGCAGCTGATTTACCTGGCCTTCGCCGACCTGAACCAGGCGCTGCTGGGCAAGAACATCGACGCCATGATGCAGTCCGAGCCGCAATCGTCGCAGGCCATCAACAAGGGCTTCGGCGTCGAGGTGATCAAGCCCTACGACACGCCGATCGGCGAGCCGGTGCGCACCATGGTCATGACCGAGAAGTTCTACAAGGAGAAGCGGCCGCTGGCCGAGAAGTTCATGCGCTGCTTCGTGGAGGCCACCAAGACCTTCATCGACAACAAGGCGGTGGCCGAGAAATACGTGCGCGAGGTGGTGTTCAAGGGCCAGATCACGAGGACGATTTCGACGACGCGATCAGCAATTCGCCGTACACCTACGACATCACGCCCGAGCACATCCAGATCACCACCGACATCATGGTCAAGACCGGCGTCGGCCGCATGGCCAAGCCGCCGGTGGCCAGGGACTGGGTCAAGACCGACCTGCTCGACGCGGCCAAGAAAAGCCTGGGCGTCAAGTAAATGGCGCCGGACCGGCCATGAGCAAGCCGACGTGGCGGCAAATCGCGCGTCGGCATGGTGGTGCCGGCCGCTGGTCATCGCCCTCTGGCAGGCCGGTGGCGATGCTGGGCTGGGTCAATCCGCAGGTGCTGCCGTCGCCGCTGGCGGTGGTGCACAAGTGGATCGAATACCTGCTGCCGCTGCAGCCGCTACGACCGGAGCGGCAGCTGGCTGGCCTGGGCCGTTTCGGGCGAGTTGATCGTCGATTCGCTCGGCAGCCTGTACCGGGTGGTGGTCGGCTTCTCTGATCGGCGCCGGCCTGGCGCTGCCGCTCGGGCCTGGCGATGGGCGCCAGCCAGCGCGTCTACGCGCTGGTTCAATCCGCTGGTGCAGCTGCTGCGCCCGATTCCGCCGATCGCCTACATCCCGCTGTCGATCCTGTGGTTCGGGCTGGGCAATCCGCCGGCCGTGTTCCTGATCGCGCTGGGCGCCTTTTTCCCGGTGCTGATGAACACCATCGCCGGCGTGCGCCAGGTCGACGGCATCTACCTGCGCGCCGCGCGCAACCTGGGCGCCAGCGGCAGCACCATGTTCCTGCGCGTGATCCTGCCGGCCGCCGTGCCCTACATCCTGTCGGGCGTGCGGATCGGCATCGGCACCGCCTTCATCGTGGTGATCGTCTCCGAGATGATCGCCGTGAACAACGGCCTCGGTTTCCGCATCCTGGAAGCGCGCGAGTACTTCTGGTCCGACAAGATCATCGCCGGCATGATCACCATCGGCCTGCTGGGCCTGGCCATCGACGTCGGCATGAACCGGCTGAACAACTACCTGCTGCGCTGGCACCGCGGCCTGGAGCACTGAAATGAGCGCAGCGCCATATCGTCATCGACGGCGTCAACAAGGTGTTCCAGACCGACGGGCGCGAACTGGTCGCGCTCAAGGACATCGACCTGGAGATCCCGCGCGGCCAGTTCGTCTGCCTGCTGGGGCCTTCCGGCTGCGGCAAGTCGACCCTGCTCAACGCGGTGGCCGGCTTCGCGCTGCCGACCTCGCGGCAGCATCATGGCCGACGGCAAGCCGGTCACCGGCCCCGGTCCCGAGCGCGGCATGGTGTTCCAGGAATACGCGCTGTTCCCCTGGATGACGGTCGAGCGACAACATCGCCTTCGGCCTGGAGATCAAGGGCATGGCCAAGGCGCGAGATCGCGCGCACGCGTCGACGAGCTGCTGGCCATGCTGTCGCTGCCGGATTTCGCGCAGCCGCTTTCCCAAGGACCTGTCGGGCGGCATGCGCCAGCGGGTGGCGATCGCCCGCGTGCTGGCGCTCGATTCGCCGATCATGCTGATGGACGAACCGTTCGGCGCGCTCGACGCGCTGACCCGCCGCAACCTGCAGGACGAGCTGCTGCGCATCTGGGCCGAGCTGAAGAAGACCATCATCTTCGTCACCCACAGCATCGAGGAAGCGATCTACCTGGCCGACCGCATCGTCGTGATGACCTACCGGCCCGGCACGGTCAAGCGCGACCTGCTGGTCGACCTGCCGCGCCTGCGCGATCCGGCCTCGCCCGAATTCAACGCCCTGAAGCGCGCCGCTAGGCTATGTTTCTGGCTCACCCCTGGTCGCTTTGAATGGCTACCCCGCGAGTACTTTTGCAAGTCTTGGGTTAATGCCAGGTACTTATCGATGGCATTTGCCCAATGACTCAATTACGCTTGCATTGGTTCCAGAGCCTATTGCTTATGCCCTGATATTCCCGGCAGGTTTTGCACTCGTTCTTGCAAGGCGTTCACAAGAGAATTGGGCGGATTGAATATCTTCGGGTATCAGTTTTCCAGGTTAGACACACTCTTTGGGCCTTCCTTCGCCTTCATCGGCACTTTTCCCGGTATTCCGCTCGCCGCTTCGGAGTTTCACCAGCCGGACTACGCAATCGTCGGCTTTACGAGTGGATGAAAGTTCGATTGAGACTTTACCTCCGAAGTCGCAGCATTAACCGCGACGAATCGCTGGCAATATGACTTAATGCAATTGCTAGGCCCATTGCACCCAAAGCGACCAGCAAATGGCCGAGAATCTTCGATGGGTCGCTTACGTCACCCAACATAACTAGCAAGCTGAGTAGGAATGTTACGACCCCTACTGCAAGAGCATGTCTAGCTATTCCATGGAATCCAAAGCGGGCAGTCCCAATAGCGATAGCAGCGACTAGGAGAGCAAGAATCCGCATGACGAATGCCTTTTCGACACTCCAGTATAGTGGCGAGTAGCTTTCTAGCGTAGGTTTCTGTTCCGTTACTGCTCAAACCCCATTTGGCACAGACTGATTGGAGAAGGTACTCTAATCTGCTCCAACCTATGCCAGAGTTGTTTTACTTGCTCACGAATGAGCCGGTGCTAGCGGCGGACTCAAACAAGCTAAAAACCTGCACACTCCGAGCATTGGTTGTACTTCCGAAGGAGCCTACGATAGAATTTCAACTCAAGAGGCCGTGTAAGGCAAGAGCGAGGTTCGGAGATGGTATTAGAGGCGAAGAGAAAAAATCGAATCTCAGGCTGGTGTCTTCTAGCGATGGTTACATTGCTGCAGAACCAGCAGCTCGTTGCTGAGGATGCGACAACGATTCGCATCCCTCTCAATCGTGTCTATTCACTTGCTATGCCTGACACGCAACTTCTTGGAACTGCCTTCAAGGCTTTCCAGAAAGAGCCTGCAACTGAAAGCAGGCCTTCAGGGTTGGAAATTCTCCGTCAGACATTAGCAACTCGTAAGCCGACAAGCAGAGCCATGGAGGGTTTTGCAGTCAACGCTAGTTCTATTGCCCGTGCCCGGACTTGGGCCACAAGTGCCATTCGGAAAAACAATTCGCCCACAAAACCATTGGCATCAGAAATAGACAGCTATTTGGTTTTTTTCTCGTATGCCTCCGCTTACAAAATTGAAATCGTGGACATCTTGAGAACCCACCAAACATTTAGGGTTTCTTATCGTTTCGCCCCCACCTATTCGATTGAACCAGTAGTCCATCTGGCATTCATACCCGTTGGAAAACTGCTCCCCGATAATTACCATGTTCAATACCAACGCCTACCGCTGAGCAAAAAACTCTTGGAAGCAGGGTTCACGGATGTCAGCGACCGACAAGCCCAGCGACTGGTCAGTAGTTCCTTTTCTTTTAGCGTCTCGGCACAACCATCTACGCCAAAGGCACTAGGGTCGCTCATACCACTCGATACTATCTGGGGGGACCACATGCCGGGGACCCGAGACGTGCAGAAACTCGAGTCAGAGATCTTCTTTACCGACCATTCCGAGAAAGCGGTGGATGAGCAAGTGAGGATTTTGAATGACTCACGCACTATGCAAATTCGCCAAGCACTTCAGCCTGCTGACAACCAGCTGCCTCAACCACTGCAGCAGGGATTTGCTGTGCAGGGGGAAAACCTCGATGCTCTTAAGCAAGCACATCAGGTATTAGTTGATGGTCAAGCTCCGCAAAAAACTTTTTTCACGAACGAACCCATAACGCTTTGTTTCTTCTCTCTTCAATCAGGTACTTATGTTCACATTACTTCTGTTGAGCAGCGTGAGAATGCCATTAATATCCGGTACCATTTTCAACCACATTACAATTCAGCTATGAGTGAGCATTTTGCTCTTATCCCTATCAGCCAAATCACTCCGGGCCAAGTCCGAGTGAACGTCACTCAGGAGCCTAATCCTCAACTGCAGCAAGAATGGGGGAAGAAACTCGTATGTCGCTCGTTTAGTTTCGAAGTCAAACAACCTTGAGCAGAGTAGGACGTGGGATGTTTATCAGAGGCATAACCTGTTTGGTGCTGATTACCAACGTCGCAGTGGCAGACCGTTTTACAATTGGAGATATTGGCATTAAATCGATAGGATTGCTTGATGCTCAAGGGGTTCCACTTGATGGGGACGGCGTTGCTGTTGGTCAAGTCGAGCCTCATCGACCTGGGGATGAACAGGCTGGCGACGGAGCAACCTTTCGCAATAATTCAATTGACCCCACTGCAGTCTTCTACCGAGACGGTCCTTCTATGCCCGAAGCACTGGGCAGTGTGATGAACCACGGTTCTTGGGTTGCTGGAACGCTCATTTCCACAGACATGCTCCACCGCGGCGTTGTGCCTGCAGCGGAACTCTATTCAACTGCGATGGACCCTATCCTGCCCAATCCTCCGCAACCCTTGTCGGACACCGTCGCTGCCCTCTCGGCACAGCACATTGCCAATCAAAATGGTGGCGATGTCCGTGTCACAAATATGAGTTTTTCTTATCCCATCATCAATACCAACCCGATTCTCGACGGCAACCAGCTACTATGCAATTCGCCGATTGGTCGGCTTCAGAGCAAAACGTGTTGTATGTCGTGTCGAATAAAAACACGACCAATCCAGCAGGGGCTTGGATTCCCTCAGACAATTTTAACGGCATGACTGTCGCGGCGTCAGCTCGAGTTGGTGGAACGGGAGCTTATCGACAAGTACATACTACGAACGATTTCAGCATGCCACTGGCTGGCGAACGAACGGCAGTTTCCCTGATTGCACCAGGAGATAATATTCGACTTACTGGTCTCAATAATGTCCCGACCGTTCAAGATGGTGCGAGTTTTGCGGCTCCTCACGTTACTGGAACCGTCGCCATGTTGCAAGAATACGCCAATGAGAGAGTGATGGCTGGAGCAACCGACTGGACTCGAACGACCGGAGGCGAGGCGACCGCGAAACAACATGAAGTCATGAAAGCCGTCCTCATGAATTCTGCAGATAAATTTATTGATGATGGCACCGTAACCTTACCTGGAAGCAATGATCCTATACCTCCTGGAAACTTGCTTGGTATGGAGAGGACAGTCCTCAAGACACTCAAGCCTGGTCAAGATCCTGGAGAGGAGGATGATTGGTTCGATTCCAATTCTTGGGATGACTCCGTGGATGCCAGCACAGGTGGATTCATTCCACTGGACGAAGAAATGGGCACAGGCCACTTAAATGCCAAGCGTGCTTTGCAGCAATTTCTGCCGGGAGAACAGGAAGAATTTGGCGTCAGCGGTGGGACAGTGCCGTCCATCGGCTGGGACTATGGGACAACAACCGGAGAAGATGACATCAATCGCTATCGGTTTACCGATGACCTCGAGGCAGGTAGTTTTATCTCCATCACCTTAGCGTGGGACCGGGAGGTGACTTTCTCCTCGGATGAGGGCGGCGGTCCTGGTGGCAACGACCCCAATGGTATCTTCGATTTCGGTGATGCGTTTGAAAAGTACGTCGATAACGGACTCGACCCGCTAGGCGATGAAGTCATCAACGATTTGGATATTTATCTGGTGCCTGAATTTGCAGGTAGTGTCAATTCTGCTTTAGCTTTCTCCATTGCATCGGAGGGATCTGAAGAACATTTGTTCTATCAAATTCCCGATGACGGCCGTTACGAAATTTGGGTTCAACAGGGAGACGCCGATGTCGGTATGAACCAAGACTACGGCATCGCTTGGTGGTACGGCTTGGCACCAGCTTTACCCAAGCCTGGGGATTTTGATGGTGATGGAGACGTCGATAATGCAGACCTCAATCAGTGGGAAGGCGATTTTGGACTGAATGGTGATAGCGATGCAGATGGCGATGGCGACAGTGATGGAGCCGATTTCTTGACTTGGCAAAGGGACTTTGGCTCAACCGCATCACCTGCCGCAAGTCAATCGGTTCCCGAGCCGAGTTCCTTCGTGCTATTCGCTCTCGGGCTGACGTGTTTGCTGGTTCGGCATCGTCATTAGAAACGAACCGATTTCCAGATATACACCACGAACTCCCAGCGTTGAGTCAGCACGCTGGGAGTTCTATTCCAGTCGACAGAAATGCCCAATAGACGTTCGGACAATCGAGTGCAAAAGGTGAAGAGACCGGTTGGCACGAGCTTCAAGCCAGTCGCTAGCCTACGGGTGACCCTCAGGTTGTAGGAAACGTAGTTTGCTTGGACGCGTTGACTCTTACAGGAACGGCTTCATCGTCTGACGCTGATTCAGGCGAAACTCTACGTGCGTTCGGAGTTTCACTCCTGTGCAAGTTGCGCGACTGCACATTTTGCGCATATCGAAGAGCCAATCGCGCGCAAGCTAACTTCCGTTTCCTACAGAGGTCGTGAACACCCCTGCTAGATGCGCGGCGAGGTCGGATTGCTCGTTGGGGTCCCTGGGACCGTCTTGGAGGACGGCGTACTCGATTTGACTACGAATTGTCCTCCTTGAAAATCGAAATCTTTCGCTGCCAGGATCAGAATGATTCTGCTCGCGATGATCGGCTTATCTACAAGAATCGGCCCGCCCAATCAGTACAGTTTCCTCCAGAGGTCAGAACCACCGATGCGAGTTCGGCCCCGAGCGAATCTGCAGCGGCCGATGCATCTTCAGCAAGTTAAGGCAGGATCGCAATGCCCGCGGTGGGCACACCGCCGCGAGTCTCCGTTGAACTGTGGCGGTCAAATCAAGAAACGAGTTGGTCGAAATGAACTC
>CAWBCB010000146.1:0-8779 GCA_963787095.1 uncultured Cytophagales bacterium
TGGCCCCGCAGCTTGGCGGCGACAATCCCTTCCGCGACGACCTGCCGCCCCAGAAGGTTCCCCCGGGGCATCTCTTCGCCATGGGCGACAACCGGGACAACAGCATGGACAGCCGCTACTGGGGCTTCATGCCCATGGACCACCTGCGCGGCCGGCCGTTCATCGTCTGGTGGAGCTACCGTGAGGGGGGCAACGACGATTCCCCCGCCCGGGTGCCCGAGCATCCTGGCGATGTGGTGATGAACTTCGTCGATGGCGCCCGGTACTTCCTGACCCGGACCCGCTGGGATCGCACCGGCACCATTCCCCGGTGAAGGAGCGGAAGCGAGCCGGCGTGTGAATCAGGGCGTGCTGCGCTCCCAGCGGGTGCGCGTCAGCCACACCATCACGTCGTTTCCCTGCTCGTCCTTGCCCTGGTAGCGGAGCTTCTTCGGGCCGAGGGAATCCTGGTTGCCGACCTTCACGCCGGGGCCTTCCCCTTTTTCGAAGAGGCGCAGGAGCGCGTCGGGACTGCCGAGCTTGGGCAGGAAAGGTACTGGCAGTTCCCCCAGGGACTTCACGGTGCGATCCAGTTTCTGCCTGGGGATCTGCAGCGAGAAGATGGTCCTGCAGATGGATGTCGAGGGCTTCGGCCACTGCACCAACCACAGCGACTGCGAGGTCGTCTGCCCCAAGGGCATCTCGGTGAGCACCATCGCCCAGATGAACCGGAACTACGTGCAGGCCACGCTGCTAAGCTCGCCGCGCGAGGGCGAGTCCACGGGATGCAGGCTCCAAGCTCAACCCGCCGTCCACGACGAAGGTCTGGCCCGTGATGTAGGTGGCGCCCGGCCCGGCAGGAACCGCACGACGGGCGCGATCTCCTCGGGCCGCCCGAGCCGCCGCATCGGGATCATCTGCGTGACGCCGTCGACGAGCTCGGTGGGCAGCGCCGTGGTCATGTCGGTGTCGATGAAGCCGGGGGCGACGCAGTTCACGCGGATGTTGCGACGCCCGAGCTCCTTGGCCAGCGAGCGGGACATCGCGATGATGCCGGCCTTCGCCGGCGGCGTAGTTCGCACTGGCCGGCGTTGCCCATGATGCCGCGACGATCGACGGAGAGGTTGACGATCGCGCCCTTCCGGCGGCGCAGCATGCCTCTCCGTCGCGCCGCGGCACATCCGGAACGTGCGGTGAGGTTCTGGAACTTCGACGAATCGACCGAGGCGCTCGTCAAGCTCTGGTTGTCGTTGTCACCGGAGCAGGTGTACCGCGTCGACGCGCGCTCGCTACTCAACAACGTCATTCGTTCGGGCTACGGCCTGCTCTCCGGCGACCCGACGGAGCGCGAACGGGCGCGCGGGATGGTCGACACGGAGCCGCTGCGCCTGTTCCTCGAGCGCACCCTGGAACGCGACGATGACGGCTCGCTCCCGGGCATCCGGTTCAACCTCGAGCGCGGCACGCTCAACGCGGTGGCGCTGAGCGCCACGAGCTATACCACCGGGCAATCGGTCACCTGGGTCGAGGGACGGCGCCCGACGCTGTGGGAACGCCCGCAGCGCCGCAGCGAGGCGGTTTTTTGAATCTATTAGTGCAAAACAAAATCAAAATTTTTTATCTATGGCTCCTATTCAGAGGCCTTTATCCAATGTTATTTATCATTCTGAATTTCAGTCGAGTTTTTGTAAAGATTTAAATCTGAATGTTCAGGTTAAAAGCAACGCCACAAAAGCCATTTTACAAACGAAGAAAAGGTCGAACACATTAGACCAAGAATTAATCCTTGGAAAGAATAGCTCGTCGGCTAAAAAGACACACGAAAAAAGCAAAAACCTTCTTGATTTTGCTCCCAGGGGGGGAGATGGTCCAAAAATATCAGGATGATCATAAAATTGAAGGCCTTTTATTTAACTATATCCACTTCTATGGCTCTTATGATTATGTTGGAGAATCATACCGATGGTATCGCAGGGAAATTCGTGTAGTTAGAAATAGGAGTGATATTTTCTCATACAGGGATGCACAGGGATTTCGTAAGAAGCCTAACGAAAAATTGCATGTGAAACCTATTCCCGTTTATATCTATCATTATGGTTGGGTCAAGGATCCTAGTAAAATGCAGAAAAAGCAGAAGGACTTTAATAAACTTTGGAATGATGATCAGTGGATTGAAAGAAACGTAGCGAAGGGTGAGGAGTTTGATTATAGCACAATTGATTCCTTAAAGCTATTTACAGAGACCCATCCAGAAGTAATGAAGAAGAGAATTGCCGTAAAAAACTGGAAATTCGATTTTGATATTTCAAAGAACCGATATTCTGCAAGAGAAATATTAAAACGGCTTATTTTCCGATTAACTGGATTGCGAATAGGAGAATACCAGAATTTTAAAATTATCTAGAATTCGGTATAGCAATTAAATCAAAATGCTTGCGCTGGCTCATACCCACCATTGATATTGGCTTTCTGTTCTCGTGGCCAAACTCATCCACAAAAAATAATTGATAGCCGTGATTACTGATGGTGAGGAATAAGTCATTTCGCTCATTTACAGTTAAATGTTTGAAGCATTCTGTAATAATCACCGGTTTATAGCTATCAATGATTGTGGGCATAGTTTTCAATATTTCTTTATCATATCCTTCGGCATCAATTTTTATTAAGGCTAATTTATTAAGCCAGTCAGCATACTCTTTTTTTAGAAAATTCTCCAGATTTTTTCCTTGCACTTGAAATGTATATCGGTTGTTTTTTTTGATGTTGGTTGAAAAGCCCATGATGCCGCCATTGTTAAACGAGGCATCTCCCGAAGCAAAAGTAAATTCTCCATCTTCAGCAGTAGCCGCAAAATGCAGTGGCACGATAGTCGTCTTTTCAGTATTCAGACGTGCATTCGCTTCGAAAACATGATAAACATGTGGATTGGGCTCCAGTCCTAATGTTAAGCCAGTGTTACCCGCGGCCAATGCCATCGGCACGGTTGTATCACCGGTATGCGCACCAATATCAATAACGAGGGCACCTGTTTTTACAAACTGTTTATAGAAGTCAACAGTAGATTGATCAATGACAACAGGTTGTTCACCCTCATGAAGCCATTGTGCAAAATGAATTTTCCCTTCTTCTTTCAAATCAAATTCAGCAAGTTTATAGCCATAGTGCTTAAATTTTTTTTTGGTGAATTTGTTTTTGAATCGATCAAGTAAGGAGGTCATAATGAGTTGTTTTCATGATGAGAGAAAAGGTCCCCGAAAATAAGGTAAAAAGACCCATGACACAATTCAAAAAATAAGGTCATATTTTTGCTATTTTTGACCCTTCATGGAAGAAGCACCTAAGCAATCATATACCGATCAGGAGAAGAATGACATCTTCAATAATGAATTCCTGCCTCATATTAAATCCATGTACAACTTTGGATTTCGGCTTACATTCGATCAGGATGATGCCAAGGATCTGGTGCAGGATACCTATTTAAAGGCCTATCGTTTTATAGAATCATTCCAAAAAGGAACTAATGCTAAAGCATGGCTGTTCCGAATTCTGAAAAACAGTTTTATCAATGATTATCGCAAGAAGACAAAAGAGCCTTCGAAAGTCGATTATCAGGAAGTAGAGACGTATTATAATTCTGAAGATGTAGATCGACAAATTACCCCGGACTTACGCGTTGAGTCGCTTAAGGATATGATTGGGGATGAGATTTCGAATGCATTAAATTCATTAGATGTGGATTTCCGCACCGTTATTATTTTGTGCGATCTGGAAGGATTTAAATATGAGGAGATGGCAAAAATTCTTGATATACCAATAGGCACCGTGCGAAGCAGATTGCACCGCGCCAGGAATTTATTAAAAGAGAAACTTAGCGAATACGCCAAATCAATGGGTTATAAAAATACAGAGTTATGACAAAGCCTCTCAATCCTTTTATTCTTGCAGACGGAGTGAAACCATCGTGTATGGAAATGCTGCAACTAATCCTTGATGGCGAAGCAACGGCCGAACAGCAAGTCTATTTTAAGGCTCACATGGATCATTGCCTTCCTTGTTTTAAATCTTATGATCTTGATACTACAATAAAAGAATTACTTAAGACTCGTTGCTGTGGCGATTCAGTGCCCAACGAATTAGTCGATCAAATCAAAACTCAAATCAGCAAAAACCTTGCTTCTTAATGGCTGGTAAAGCACTAATCTTTTCGGCTCCATCCGGTTCAGGAAAAACAACCTTAGTTCGTCACCTGCTCACTAATAACTCCGATCTAGGATTTTCAATTTCAGCTTCTACGCGCGATAAACGTGGGCGTACCGAACAAGATGGTAAAGATTATCATTTTCTAACGCCCGAGCAGTTTAAACAAAAAATTGACAGTGGAGATTTTATTGAGTGGGAAGAAGTGTACGCAGGAAATTTTTATGGCACACTAAAAACTGAAATTGAAAAAATTTGGGAATCCGGTAAAAACGTAATCTTCGATGTGGACGTGAAAGGTGGGATCAACCTGAAAAAATATTTTGGAGATAAAGCGCTGGCTATTTTTGTAAAAGTTCCATCGCTGGAAATTTTAGAGAGCCGTTTGAAAGAGCGTGGAACAGAAAGCGATGAAAGTCTTTCGCGTAGGTTGTTTAAAGCAAAGTTTGAAATGACTTTTCAGGATAAGTTTGATGTGGTATTAGTAAATGAAGATTTAGATAAGTCATTGGCAGAGGCGCAAAAACTTTATGATACGTTTAAGGAAACTCCTTAATCATGGAATCCCAAACGATAGGTCTGTTTTTTGGTTCATTTAATCCTATACACATTGGGCATTTGATTATTGCCAACATTATGGCCGAGAACACGGACTTGAGCAAAGTTTGGTTTGTTGTTTCTCCACAAAATCCCTTTAAGCAAAGCAAAGGGTTGCTACACGAATTTGATCGCTATGATTTGGTGAAGGCAGCCATTGCCGATCATTACAAATTAGAAGTGTCGGATGTAGAATTTAACCTTCCCAAACCGAGTTACACCGCACACACGCTTGCTCATCTTACAGAAAAATTTCCAAACAAAAAATTTAAAGTGATTATTGGTGAAGATAACCTGACGAGCTTTACCAAGTGGAAAAATCACGAGCAGATATTAGACCAATTTGGTCTGTATGTTTATCCCCGCCCTCATGTAACAAATTCCGAGTTGGTTCGTCATCCTCAGGTAAAAATGATTGAAGCCCCTTTGTTGGACATTTCAGCAACATATATCAGGCAGTGCATCAAAAGCAATAAATCGATTCGGTACCTCGTTCCTGAAGCAGTAGAGCAAATGATCCGCCTGAAAGATTTTTATCGTTGATTTGCTAATCTAAGACAACTATAATACAGCTGATTGCGTCTATGAGGTTGATGAGAATAGTTTTTACCGTTTTATTTCTTTCCACATTCATATCCTCATACGCGGGCGGTATTCGCGGGGTAATTAAAAGTGAAGATGCCGGTCCGCTTGCTTACGCAACTATTTTTGTTAAACAAACAGGCACCGGCAGCGCTACTGATTTTGACGGTAGGTATGAAGTTCAACTAGCACCCGGACGATATGACGTGCTGTTTCAATATCTTGGCTATGAAGCAGTAACTCGCGTAGTGGATGTGGGCTCTGATTTTATTGAGATCAATCTTACTTTAAAACAGCAAGTAGTTGTTTTGCGCGATGTAATCGTTCGTGCGGGAAAGGAAGACCCTGCTTATACTATTATGCGAAAGGCGATAGCCAAAGCAAAGTATCACACACAGCAAATAGACGCATACACAGCAAAAGTTTATATAAAAGGTAGAGGTCAATTAAAGGATTATCCATGGTTGGCTAAGAAAGCCCTGGAAAAAGAAGGAATTACTAAGGATAGGGTTTTTGTTTCCGAATCAGTAAGCGAAATTAAATATACCCGTCCGTTTAAATTTGAAGAAAAGGTAATTGCAGTTTATACGAATGGCGACAATAAAGGCTCGTCTCCCAACTCATTTGTTTTTGGAAGTTTTTATCACCCCGAAATTGCAGAAGTAGTTTCTCCACTTTCGCCAAAATCATTTTCCTATTATCGATTTGAATATTTAGGTTCTTTCCGCGATCGTGATTATGAGATTAGTAAAATTAGGGTGACCCCACGGTCACGTGGTGACAATGTGTTTGAAGGATTGATTTATATAGTAGAAGATTGGTGGAGTATCCATAGCCTGGATTTGAATACCTCAAAAATGGGAATCAACTTTCAAGTCAATCAACTATACACACCCATAGAAGATAAAGCTTGGCTTACCCGTATCTCAGCAATTTAAGAGTTGATGGCAAAGTATTTGGGTTTGAGTTCGAAGGCCAATACTTAGCAACCATGAAAGATTATTCTATTACGCTCAACCCTGATCTTCAATTGGAAATGACTGTGATTGATGAGAAAGATTCAGAAGGAGGAAGCAAAAAAAGTCGAGCAAACATTTAGTAAGAAAGGGCAAGATTTACAAGAGCGATTAAAAGAAGGCAAGGAAGTCACACGCAAAGAACTGAAACAACTCATTAAAGAATACGAAAAGCAAGAGACAAGCGAACAAGAACAGCCGGAAGTGATCTCTGAATCAAAATATTCGATCGATTCATTAGCCTATAAAAAGGATTCTACTTATTGGGTTGAGATGCGGCCCACACCACTCACCAAAGAGGAGCAAAGGGGTTATCACATTGATGATAGCCTCACGCAAGTACAGCGAAAGAAAGACGAAGGTGATACACTTCGCAACTCAAGCAAAAGTAAGAAGGGATTTCAGCCATGGGATATACTTACAGGAGATACCTATGGAATAGGCAAGACGGCAGACTTTCGCATTCACACGCCTTACGGTGGATTTAATTCGGTGGAAGGTTTCAACTTAATTTATCGCGTAAGCTTTTATAAACGTTGGGTAAAGCGCGATTCGTTAGATAAGGATAAACGACCACAAACTTCGCGACTTGAAATAAGCCCCATTGCCCGTTATGCATTCTCGCGAGAAAAACTAACGGGAAAACTTAGGGTTGATTATCGTTTCAAAAACAAACGCCTGACTGTTGAAGGCGGACAGTACGTGGAACAATTTAATTCAGCAGGGCCCATCCATCCTTTAGTGAATACATTTACCTCGCTTTTCTTAGGTGATAGTTATATGAAAATATATGAACGCAATTTTGTTGACTTAAACTATACGCAGCGGATTGATGACAAATACACATTCCGCACACATTGGACCTGGGCTAGGCGCTCCGAATTATTCAACAACACTTCTTATACTTTTTTCAAAGGCAATAAGGATCAGTATACTCCAAACGAACCTGTAAACCTTGAGTTACCAACTACCAGTTTTAATCCTAACCGAGCATTTATTGGTTCAATAGGTTTAGATGCGCGCCCTTGGCAGAAATACAGAATCCGCAACGGACATAAAATGCGCGTGGATGGATCGTCTCCATTACTTTCATTTAATTATCGTAAGGGAATTAAGGGAGTTGCTGAAAGCGAAGTTGGGTTTGATCAGATTGAAGTAGGATTTAAGGATAGTTATAAAGTTGGTATTCGTGGTAAATTGGATTTAGCCTGGCAAGCCGGTAAGTTCTTTAATACAGACAATCTTTACTTTATGGATTACAAACATTTTCTGGGTAACCTGACTCCATTTGTTACTACGGATCCTGTAGGAAGTTATAGACTGCTTGATTACTACAAGCATAGTACAGCTAATGAATATTTCTCGGCCAATGCGCATTATCATTTCAGAAAGTTTTTAGTAACCCGATTTCCTTTAGTGCGGGTAACAGGCATCACAGAAAATATTTTCGTCAACTATCTCGCCACACCAACCTCTAAAAATTATACAGAAGTCGGTTACGGCATTGATGGCATTTTGCGAATCTTCCGTTTAGAAGCTGCTGCCGCCTTTCAAGATGGTAAATACCTGGATTATGGTTTTCGGGTTGGTATTGCAACCAGCATCACGGTTAATTTTAACGATTAGCACAACTTAGTTGGTTAACTTGGTAATCGTTCGCGAACTTTGATCGATGGCTGTTACCTTAGATGAATTTCTTACTCTTCGCAAGGATTTACCCGTTGTGGATGTTCGTTCGCAAGGTGAGTTTCAGCAAGGTCATATGCGGAAGGCGATAAATATTCCATTGCTTAACAATGAGGAGCGCATTGCTGTTGGTACTGACTATAAACAGAAGGGACAGCAAGAAGCAATCAGAACCGGGTTTAAACTGGTTGGGCCACGATTATCTGATATTATTTCTGAGACGGAACGATTAATTCCCAACAAAGAGTTGCTGGTTCATTGCTGGCGGGGCGGCATGCGGTCCAATAATTTTTGTCAGTTTGTTCAAATGGCTGGTCTGAAGCCGCAGTCTTTAAAGGGTGGCTACAAAGCGTATCGCAGTCTAGCGTTGGAGTCGTTCAAAAAACCATTTAACCTGATTATGCTAACGGGTTGTACAGGTAGTGGCAAGAGCGATGTGTTGCGTGCCTTAAAATCAAAGGGCGAACAAGTTCTTGATCTCGAAGGCTTGGCAAATCATAAGGGCTCTGCATTTGGTGGCCTGCTGATGCCGCCACAACCCACTACAGAACAATTTCAGAATGAATTATTTGAAGAAATTCTTTTGCTGGATCGAGATAAACCTGTTTGGGTGGAGGATGAGTCGATTGCCATCGGAAAAATATTTTTACCAACAGATTTTTGGAGAACGATGAATCATGCGCCTTTGGTGAAGATGGATGTAGCAAAGGAAATTCGTGTGC
>CAWBCB010000147.1:0-7985 GCA_963787095.1 uncultured Cytophagales bacterium
GGGCAAAAATTAATGATCATCCTAAGCTTAGAAAATATTTCAAAGTACTTACTATTCATGATCTTATTCCTGAAAAGCATCGTCAGTCAGGATTATCAGAATACTATCATCCGGAAACCGGCTGGCAACGATTGGAAAATTCATGGGCTAAGGATGAGTTTGTTTTGGATCCCACAAAAATAAATCTCCACATTGGAAACACCGGAGTTGATGGCGATACCTTCAAGAATAAGTATCTGATGGATCAATTCCATATTCAAGTTAATAAGACCTCGCGCAATTCAGTGTTGTTCATGACAAACATTGGTACTACGCGAAGTTCTGTCAGTTACCTCATTAGTACGTTGTTAAAAATTGTAGATCAAATTGATTTACAGTTTGAGTCACTCAATCGTGAAGAGCATCAACTCATGCAGGATAAACTTTATTCACTTACACAGGATGCACCACCACTACCAGACTTCAGTTACTTCCATGATTCATTCCGTGCGGTAGCCGGTATCCCTGGCGGAAGAATGCGGGAAGCGTATTTTCTTGCTTACGATGAAGCAAAATGTGAGTATGCAGACTTTGCTTCTTGTTTGAAATTGATTCAGGAGGGAAGATCGATGGTGAGTTCGGCATTTGTAATTCCTTATCCCCCAGGATTTCCGGTGCTTGTGCCGGGCCAGGTAATCACCGAAGAAATTCTAAGTTTTCTCCTTGCACTTGATGTAAAAGAAATTCATGGCTATCGACCTGATTTAGGATTACGTGTTTTTACTGATGCTGCACTTAACAGACAGCAATCGGGTACAGCCCTTATGGGTGCTGCTGCTTCTATGCGTGGAAGGAGCAATGGTAAGAAAGATAAAAGTATAAGCGCAAAAACTACAATAGATGGCTAGTTCAAATATTTCCAAACGACCTGAGTTAAAAAGAGAGATTACACGAATAGGTTTTTTCTGCCTTGCCTTCGGTGCTATGATTGGGGTGGGCTGGGTAACCGCAATGGGGCCCTGGTTACGAACAGCCGGCCCGGTAGGTGCAGCCATTGCATTTGCGCTTGGAGGAACCGTCATGCTGTTTATCGGATTTTGTTATGCAGAAGTTACTGCTATGCTGCCTGTTTCAGGTGGTGAAGTGGCGTATGCGTATAAATCATTTGGCACAAGTCATTCGTTTCTTGTTGGTTGGTTTTTATCGTTCGGATATATTTCAGTCTCTGCATTTGAAGCCATCTCAGTAGGAAAAATTTTGAGTTATCTTTTTCCGGCTATTGATCGATGGCCTTTGTATTCGATTAATGGTGATATAATCTATGGTTCACACTTGCTGCTGGCTTTACTTTTTGTGTCGCTCATTACATACGTAAATTATGTAGGTGTACAAAATTCCATGCGGTTTCAAATTTATTTAACCGTAATATTTTTAGCGATTGTTTTGTGCGTAGTGGTAATAGGTTTTTGGAAGGGGAGTGCAAGCAATTTGGAACCGTTATTTGTAGGTAATACCAATCCTGAAATTTGGGCGGGAATCATTGGCGTATTTGCAACCGTACCATTTTGGTTGGTGGGTTTCGATACCATCCCGCAAGGAGCCGAAGAAGCAAAGGAGAATGTTACATTCCGCACTATTGGAATTCTAATTTTGGTTTCCATTATCGCAGCTGTTCTATTTTATATTCTTTTAATATTCAGCACCTCGATGGTGGCACCATGGTCTACGCTGGCACAAACCGAATTATATACTGCAAGCGCCTTTGAACACACGTTTCAATCCGACTTTTTAGTGAATGGAATTCTGATTGCGATTTTAATTGGACTGCTAACCAGTTGGAATGGTTTCTTTCTGGCTGGCTCGCGTGTGTTGTTTGCTATGGGGAGAGGAAAAATTGTGGCCCCTTCCCTGGGTGAATCACATCCAAAATTTAAAACCCCTTACAACGCAGTTCTTTTTAGTGGCATCGCTACACTCTTGTCCTCTTTCCTCGGTAGGGGTGCCATGATTGCTTTTGTGGATGTAGGTTCATTTTGCATTGCAGCAGCATTTCTTGGAGTTTCATTTTCTTATTTGAAACTGAAGAAAAAATTTCCAAATCAACATCGCCCTTACCTGGCACCCGGAGGAAAGTGGGCTGGCTATATTTCCATAGCAGGTTCTGTTCTTATCTTGTTAGCGATCACCGTACCGGCTAGTCCTGCGGCTTTGAAATGGCCGTTGGAGTGGGCCATCTTACTTGGCCTGTCTCTGTTAGGGTTAGTCCTTTGGATTATTTCAAAACGAAGCCGGGAAGCAACTTCGCGCGAAGAGCGCGATCATCTCATTTTAGAAAAATATAAATAATTTAAACCCCGTAGCATGAAGGCAACTATAAATAAAAGTCTCAAAAAAAAATCAGCATCAAAAAAATTGACTGTGAAGAAGAAGCCAGCGAAATCAAAAGTGCCTGTGCTTAATGGAATTTCAGATATCCGTAGATTCTTTTACCGGAATGAAACGCCTATTTATTTTATCAGTGCTACCAATTTTAATTTACTGGGTGCGGATGAGTGGATAAGAGGCTTTAAATTTATTTGCTACATCGAGTGTTTTGATGGGCTGCACCCCAACGTATTTTCTCCGAAAGAAGAAATGCCACATGAAGAATTTCAAAGCATTGAAGACATCAACAACTATTTGCTAGAACATAAAGAAGTAGCCGATTACATTAAAGAGCGTGGTGGAAAAGGAAAGGCGTTAATGTTAATGTTTGATGGGCATACCGAAAAATTGGCAAAGCGACTTGGTCTTGAGGTTTGTTTCCCATCCGCAAAGATGCGGACGTTTATGGATAACAAGGTTAACACCAATCGTATTGCTGAAAAAGCTAACGTGCCATGTGTGCCATATTTGCTCTCTAAAGTAAAGAGCTATAAACATTTGAATGAACTAACAACTAAAAAATTAGGCACGGACCTGGTAATTCAAACACCGTTTGGAGATTCTGGTCATACCACATTCTTTATTTCAAATGAACAAGAGTGGAATAAGTATGCAGATGAGATTGTGAAGGAGAAAGAAGTGAAGGTGATGAAGCGCATCAATTGCAAAGGTTCCGCCATTGAAGCGTGTGTAACGCAGCATGGAACGATTGTCGCTCCGCTAATGACCGAGCTAGTTGGGTTTAAAGAACTTACTCCTTATAAGGGTGGTTGGTGTGGTAACGAAATTTTTGCAGAAGCATTTACACCAGCTATTCGCGCGCAAGCACGCAAGTACACACAGCAATTTGGAAATCAATTGCGCAAGGAAGGTTATAAGGGATATTTTGAATTAGATTTTTTGATTGATCAGGATACACAGAAAGTATATTTAGGAGAACTTAATCCCCGCATAACAGGTGCCAGTTCCATCACCAATCACGCAGTATTTGCCTTATCAGATATGCCGCTGTTTTTGTTTCACATGATGGAATGGATGAATCAACCTTATAAGCTAAATGTGAATGCAATTAATAGCCGTTGGTTTAAAGCTGAGAATATTGATTCGTGGGGGCAATTGGTTATTAAGTACACGGATAAACAAGTTAAAGTAATAACGGAAGCTCCGCTTTCAGGTATTTATAAAATGAATGCTGATGAAACAATTGAGTATTCCAGAATGGATACGCATCGAAGAGCGGTTGAAACGGAACAAGAAGCTTTCTTTCTGAGGATTAGCCGTAAAGATGATTATTTTTACGAAGGCGCTGACATGGGCATCTTGGTAATGCGTGGCCGAATGATGACCGATGAATTTAAGTTAGTGCCACGCGCGTTGAAGTGGATTAATTCCATAAAAGAACTTTACAAGGCCGAAGATTACAATCCAGTAGGCAGTAAAGCCGAAGCAGTGGAAATTGGTGGATTTAAAATGATTTAATAATACATGCACATATCGTTTAGTTGTGTTCACGAAGAGAAGCCGGCAGAAAAATGGAAGGCTTTGTTTAACCGAACATGGCCGCATTACAAAACCTGGTTTTTATCAGAGGGATATTTTGCACGAAAGGGATATGTAACCTCAATGGGCGAATTGCAAGATCACATGCCCGAATTAATTCCTATCTACCATGAGCTGGTTCAGCTTGCAGGTGGGGGTGATTTGGAAGCGCGATTTCTTAGCATGTATTGTCCACCCGCCTATATGTCGGGTTGCTCGCAAGTGGCCTGGACGCGTGGCAGTTCAGCACTCATTCGGAATTACGACTATAGTTTTAAGTTGTTTGAAGGCACCATGCTGTACACAAACTGGTTGCAGCCTGTTATTGGCGTGAGTGATTGTACGTGGGGTTTGTTGGATGGTATAAATGCTTCAGGTCTTGCAGCCTCCTTAACATTTGGTGGTAGAAAAATTACAGGAGATGGGTTTGGTATTCCGATCATCATCCGCTACTTATTGGAAACCTCCAAAACAGTAAAAGAGGCACTCCAAATTTTAAAGCGAGTGCCAGTACACATGGCTTACAATGTTACGCTTATGGATGCTTCTGGTGAGTATGCCACCGTTTATCTTTCACCGGATCGACCGGCAGTAGTAGTTCATACGGCAGTATCCACCAACCATCAACTTGAAGTAGAGTGGGGCGACTATGCTTCCCTTACGGGAACGATTGAACGAAAGCGACTGCTGGAAAAATTGGTTCTCGATCAGGATGAAACGGAGCGTTCTATGGTGAAAGAATTTTCTGCAACCTCCGTTGTATAGTACTAATTTCGAAAAATCATTCGGCACATTATATACTATTCTCTATCGTGTAAAAGAAGGCGAGGTTGAAATTCATTGGCCGAAGTTGAGTGTGAAACAATCATTTGAAAACTTTAAAGAACAGCGAGTGGTTCCTTTTCCGTTGGCTATCTCATAGCTTATCTTTTGATTTACTCAATTAAGTCGGTTCTAAAAAAGTTTAGCTTAATTTTATATCCGAAGCGGGTATTACCACACATATCAATGCGAACTTTTTGGGACGTTGGCATAAACGCGAGATTTTGATGAATCGAGCACGTGGGGGATAAGCGCGGGTTTTCGACAGTGGAACGATCGATGAAGTGTTTTCAATAATTAATTATTATGGGTTTGATTTTGTTAGAATGTTCTAGTAAGGACTAACGATAACTTACCCAATCATACCATTTTGCTGGCAAGGGGCAATTTTTAAATTAAATTATTCCGATTTCAAATGTTCAGAGGAAGCCGTTTCTTATATTCTGTAGAAAAGAATCAACCGATAGTCATTTAAAAATATTCGATGGGTGTCTTAATTTTTTATTAGGCAATCTCTCTAAATTTTAATATGCCTTCCAATCATGCCCAATAGCTCATTCAAATTGATAGGTTTGGCAATGTAATCATTGCAGCCTGCATCAAGCGCATTTTCTCTACTACCGATTAATGCAAAAGCAGTTTGTGCAATAATCACTACGTTTTTGTCAAATTGCCGAATTTGCCGGGTGGCTTCATAACCATCTAATAAAGGCATTTGAATATCCATCAATACCAAGTCAATGTCAGGGTTATTAAGGCAGGCCACAACTGCATCTTTGCCTGAACGTACATGTATAACTTCTTTAATCATCGGTTCAGTTGCGATGGCAATCAGTTGACTAGATATTTCGTCATCCTCGGCAATTATCACTTTAAGTTTTTTGATTTGCTTTTCACCATCCTCTATCAAATCAACACTCTTAGTTATCTCGCTTTCATTGACGTTATTGTATTGAATGGTAAAATGAAATACCGAGCCAGTACCAAGCTCACTCTCCACCCAAATTTTTCCACCCAACTGTTCAACAAACGCTTTTGAGATGGAAAGCCCCAACCCTGATCCTTCATGCTTTCGGGATCTTGATTGATCTGCTTGCCTAAACCTTTCAAAGATTACGTGTTGATCAGCAGCAGAGATGCCAGCGCCTGAATCCTTAACAAAAAATTCGATGACCCCGCTTTCAGGATTGCCATCATTCACTCTACTATTTTTTTTATTGTATAACCAAATTGAACAGAACCTTTATCCGTAAACTTAATGGCATTATTAACCAGGTTGGTGAGTATGGCATAAATCTTTTCGCTATCGGATTTGACAATAGGCTCAATATCTGGTATAAAATTTTTATAAGAAAGTTGCAACCCTTTCTTCTCGGCCATGGTCTTAAAAAAAGTATAGATATATTTTATGTGCTCGGTTATATTCACATCGGTAATGAGTATTTCTGCTCCACCGGATTCAATTTTTGAAATGTTAATTATGTTATTAATAATGCTAAGCATTCGATTGCCACTTTTCTTCAGTAATAAAATATATGACTGAATTACATCACTTTCGAGATCAGGTTTTTGTAATAGTTGAACCATGCCTAAGATACCGTTCATCGGAGTCCGGATTTCATGGCTCATGTTTGCCAAAAATTCTGATTTTAATCGATCACTCACCTGTGCTTTTTCTTTAGCAGCAACCAATTCATTAATATTAACCATTGTTACATGGCATTGTTCTTCGTTTTCTTGTGCGATGCCTGTAATCTGAATGGCAAATGGTTTGTTGCCAACGGAAGACAAGGTAACTTCCGAGGATTCTTTACTCTTGGTACTAAAAACCCTTTCAAGAAAATTAGTAAAGGTTAATTTGGTGTCATTCGAAATATAAAATCCTAAAGAACTATTTACCAAATATTTCCGCTCCTTACCCAGCATTTCTGCGCCCAATAGATTCAGTTCTATAATTTTACCTTCTTTAGAAAGTGTAAAATAACCACAGGGGGCAAAATCATATAATTCCGTGTATTTTTCTGTGGCAAGCTGCTGAGCATTCCTCGTTCGATTAAGTTCTTCATTTTGCATTTCCAACTCAATCTCATGCACCTCAAACTCATGTATGAGTTTGAGCATTTCAGCTTCCGAAAATTTAGAAATTGGTTTTGGCGTTCTCGTTTTCAGTTGTGCCTCTGCCTTTTGGCGAAGAATTTCAGCTTCCGTTAATGTGCCATATTTTTTCATGATAGCTACTACAATATAAGAATTAAACCGTAAAGTCTTTTTACTTTTTATTCACTTCTTGAAGGGTATCATTCGCTTTTTTAAGGTCCATTTCTAGCTTCTTAAGCTCGGTTATATCGGTAAAAGTTAACACTAAACCATCAATGCGATCGTCCTGCGTGCGGTAAGGCATTATCCGAACGCGGAACCATTTTCCGTTAGCGGATGCAATAATTGTTTCAATAGTCGTTAATGTTTTTAGCACCTGTAGTGCGTGCTCTTTTATTTCGGGATATTGAAGGTTGGTAACGAGATCGGTAAATGGCCTGCCAATATCTTCGGTGCGCAGCTTTATTATTTTTGACACAGGGTCCGTAAACCTGCGGATATTCAGATCTTTGTCGATGAAAAGAGTGGCGATTTCCGTACTGTTCAATAAATTTTTCATGTCATTGCTGGCATGCACCAAATCACTCACTTTGGTTTGTAATTCTAAATTAACAGTTTGCAGTTCTTCGTTTAAACTCTGCATTTCTTCTTTAGAGGTGGTAAGTTCTTCATTGGTGGATTGTAGTTCTTCGTTGGTGGATTGCAACTCTTCATTTGTTGATCGAAGTTCTTCCTGCGAGGTCTGCATCTCTTCACGCGTGCTTTGCAATTCTTCCAAACTTCGTTGCAGTTCTACTTCTACCGTCTTCTGGTGTTGTATTTTATTGTGTCTCTTATTTTCCTTGTGTGCAGGCGCAGCTGTAATCACCGCAGGTACATCGTTAAAAACTATCATCAGCATACCATTAATTGATTCAAGGCTTTGAACACGTTGCACGGTAACGTCAATAAAATGAATGTCTCCATTCGAGCCCATTTTAATATTGCGAAGAGTTACCGCCTCCATACTTTTCAGTGCTTTGCGGATAGCCGATGGTAATTCCTGACGCAAACCCTCGCGAGCCATTGCATAAATGTTCCAGTTTGCTCTTCCGGCAACAGGTTCCAGATATTTTCCAGTGCGG
>CAWBCB010000148.1:0-43086 GCA_963787095.1 uncultured Cytophagales bacterium
ATCCAGAAGTAGATGCTTCTATTATTGTTACTGAAATGATTCCATCCCTTAAGGATCTAAATTGGTTAGGCCAGTTAAAACTAAGAGGTGGTTATTCTCAAGTAGGTCAAGTTAACATAGACCCTTATTCATTAAATACTACATTCTCGCAAGCCTATGGTTATCCTTATGGATCTGGCGGTGGATTTTCGTTAGGGAACACCCTTGTAGCACCAGGGTTACAGCCAGAAATTACTACTGCCGTTGAAGCTGGTTTTGATTTGGATTTAAATAAATACTTAGCAAGTGTTGGACTTACTTATTATAAGAGTAACACAGTAGATCAGACTATTCCTGTTCAAATTCCAAGCTCAACAGGTTATAGCACGTTATTGACAAACGTGGGTGAAGTTGAAAATAGGGGAGTTGAAACGTACATTAGAGCGACCCCTATTGAAACGTCATATGGGTTAAGTGTTTTCATGCAAGCCACTTATACATTGGCGAGAAATAAGGTTATCTCTTTGTCTGATCAATCTGATTTATTGATTCTTCCTGGTGGCGTGGGTAATGCTAGAATTGTTGCCAAAGTTGGAGAGCCATTCCCATTTTTGCAGGTTACTGAATACAAAAGAACGGATGAGGGTCAAATTATTGTGGATGCAAATACGGGCTATCCATCAACCGATGGATCGTATCATGACGTAGGCACAACAGCACCTCCGCATATTGTTGGACTTACCAGCACAATTTCTTACCGAGGTTTTAAATTATCTGGTACTGCAGAATTCCGCACTGGGCATTATATATACAATAGCCTTACCACAGCGTTCGATTTTTCAGGAGCCGGTATCAGAAGCACATGGTATAATCGTGACCGCTTTGTTATACCTAATTCTGTTTATCAAGATCCTGAGGCTGAAGAGGGAACGTACATTCAAAATACCAATGTAACTACAGTTTCTGGTGGTGCAGATTTTTGGACTGATGGATCAAGAAATACAGGTATTGGTGAAAATTATACTCATTCAGCTGGTTTCTGGAAAATCCGTGAGATCTCATTGCGATATGATTTCCCAGCTGCATGGTTAAGTGCTACCAAGTATATTAAAGGTGCTTCATTGAGCCTTCAAGGACGCAACTTATTTATCTGGGTGCCAAAGACAAACCTTTACACAGATCCTGAATACAGTGCTAATGGAGCTGACAGTAATGCTGTTGGATTTACAAATATCAACCTTACCCCTCCAGCACGTTATGTAGGCGGTACTCTTTCATTAACGTTTTAATTGACTAGTATGAAAAAAATGAATTTAAAAATTTCAACAGGTGTGCTTTTGATATTTTTGATAGCATCTTCCTGTAATGATTTTCTGGATATTAATGAGAACCCCAATTCACCAATAACCGCTGATGTGCAATTGGTACTTCCTCAAGCAATTGTTGCCTCCGCTAATATTGCCAATCAGTTTAATAGTTACGGAGCCCACTTTGGAGGATTCATGGCTAATGCGGGTGGATTTTCAGGATTTGGGAATCTTCTTAGTTATAACTTAACCCCTAATGATTATAATGGGTTATGGGTTAATACATACCAGGATCCCTTGCAAGATTTAAAATATGTGATTGAAAAAACTGAGGGCATCGATGAACTGTCATACTTTAATGCTGCGGCAAAGATTATGACTGTGGTAAACTACCAGCGATTGGTGGATGCATTCGGAAATATTCCATACAGTGATGCTTTGCGCGGAGCAGAAGGTTTAAGTGCACCAAAGTATGATGATGCTGCAACTATATATCAAGCGTTGATAGCAAAGTTGGATGAAGCCATTAGTACAATCAATGGTGCTCAATTTCCACTGAGTTTGAAAAACGCTACGGATGCGAGAGCCTATGACCCCCTCTTTCAGGGAGATATTGATAATTGGAAACGCTATGCGAACACCCTTAAGCTAAGGATGTTTGTACGCACTGGGAACGCGGCTGGAATAAGTGGTCTGGATTTGGGAATAGGATTTTTAACTTCAGATGCTGTTGTCAATCCTGGCTATGAAAAAAATAGGCCCAATCCAACATGGAATTCATGGGGAAGAACAACAACGGATGCTTTGTCTAACTCGTCAAGAATACCAACATCTTATGCTTTTGCATTTTATGGAGGATCAGGAGCCAAAATTTCTGATACAGGGCGTGGGGAAACAATATTTGTAAACTTTCCTTCTACTCCAACTAATCAATTGGGAAATGAAGTTAATAACCCAACAATCGTTTCTGGTCAGGTTACTTGGGCTTCTAATGAGACAGGCCTAACAGGAACTGGTGTTCTGAAGGGACCTGCAATGGGAAGACCCTTGATGCTGTTAGCGGAATCTTTATTTCTTCAAGCGGAAGCTCAGTTAAATGGTTCACTTGCAGGAAATTATGTAACAAGTTATTATGCGGGAATTACAGCTTCTTATTCTTATTTATATCAAAATGAGAGTGGAACAATCGTTAAGCCAGTTGCTCCAATAGTTGATAATTATAAGACCGTGAATGCTGGCAACCGATTAGTGGAAATTGAGGTAGCGACAACTGCCGCTCAACGCTTAGAGGCAATCATTACACAGAAATATATTGCTATGAATATGATTACCTCAGATGAGGCTTGGAATGAATATCGTAGAACGGGTTTCCCTGTATCGGTAGCCGGTGGAGGACCAAGAGTAGACATCGCATCTAATAAATCGACTGTTACTTCAAGACCAGATAGAATGCCAACCCGAGTTTTGTATCCATCAAGTGAGCAATCATTTAATGCTGAAAACTATGTTAGTATAGATTTCACATCTGATCGAATTTTCTGGGATCCAAATTAATTTTAACAGATAATCTACATTTATGAAAAATAATATAATTAAAATATGGGTAGTGTTACTTGCGATAGTTTGGACTTCATGTCTGGACGATAGCAAGTATGCGCTTGATCCTTCGACAAGTAATAATATTGTTGAATTTTTAGATTCATCGGTACCTACAAATCCTGCTGGAGCTATCTACCCAGTTTATACTAATACGACTGAGATTGTTCCACAATTTAAGGTTGACCTACCAGTTAGTTTTTCTGGGCCTAATGGAAATCCGGAGGATATACAATTGACGTTAGCTGTTGATCCGGCTGCGTTAGCTGCGTATAACAAGCAAATGGTTGACGATTTAGGCGGAAGCACGTATACCATGATGCCTGATTCTTATTATTCATTCACTGATGTTACAGTTACAATTCCTAAAGGACAAACAAAGGCAAATGTGTCAGTAACTGTTTTTCCTGATAAGTTTGACTTAACAAAAAACTTTGTAGTTCCGATAAGAATTGTTTCGGCATCAAGCGGCATTATAAGTGCGCACTTTAGTGTTGCGTTGGTGGCCGTTGTGGTAAAGAACGAGTATGATGGTATCTATGATATTATTGGAGGGTCAATGACAAGAAATTCGGCTACTGGGCCAGATCCGGTATTGGGCGGTAATTACGTTTCTGGTCTTACCATGGAGTTAGCAACCATTAATGGAAACACGTGTGGTTTTGCACCCCAATGGAAGGATGGAAGTGGCGTTGGTGGAGTTGCAGGAACTCAAGTTGTAATTAATGGAACCAATATTACGATTAGTGCATCCGGTAATGCAACCATGAAAAACACTCCTGCAACCATTAATAGCTATGATCCCGCAACACGAACATTTACCATGAATTTTGATTGGGGTACTGCACCAAACACTAGAATTGTTTCAAACTTTAAATTGAAGTATAAAAAGCCCAGACCATAGGTGAGGGGTGAGATGTGACTAAGATTGTTAAGGTGATTCAGATTGAGAGCCTTAACAATCTTTGAACAGAACTTTTTTATTAAAAACTTAAAAAAAGATCATGAAAAGAAATAAAATTTTGTTTAAGGTCATCGCGATGGGCATCATTGCATTACTAATTAGTTGTAATGATGATGAGGGTCCAGCACCTTTGACAGCAGACCTTGGCAGCATTGCCTCCACATATAAAGAGAAAGATGGAACGGGCACATTAATGATTCCATTTAGAAATGCAAGTTCAGCATTTGTAAGTAGTGTGGATGTGACATTTGGAGGAACCGCTACTGAAGGAGAGGACTTTACCGTTGTTGGTGTTACTACAGAAGGAATTCAGCTGAGTATTATAGATGATAACCTTTTGGAGGATACCGAAACAATACGAGTAATGATTAGCCCTACTAATGGAAATGCCATACACACAGTAACAATTGAAAGTAATTGTGAAGATACTGATGGATATTCGTTTGATGGAGATTATGAAGTTGTTATTGATGATTGGGAAGACTATAGTAAAGGTGATGTATTGACTGTTGAAATTGTTGATGCTACACACCTTCGTGTTGTTGATTATCCGGGAACATCCGTTAACCACGTTGATATGATCATTACAATTACTAATTTGGCTACGGGTGCAGCTACAGTAGTATCGCAAAACAACGGTTCATATAATGCGAGTGGTACACAACAAACCACCACTTCAGGATCTGGTAGTGTTACTCCATGTGATGGAATTCAGCTTACGCTGAATTTTGCACTTCCGTGCTGTGGCAGCTTTAATGATAATGCTTTTGTCTTGAAAAAGAAATAAAGGAACGAAAATGAGGCTGTCTCAAAAGTGGGACAGCCTTTTTTTATTGTTTGTTTGAACGAATTAGTTAACAATTGCTGGCTAGTTTGCCGATTTTTTCTGGACTTTGTGTAGCTTAATTATAATATGAAGCTCACCAGCTTTAGTGAATAAATAAGCATTTTTTTAAAAATTATTGTGGTTGAAAACTACACGAGGACCGGCAAGCTCTATCAATGCATTTGGTTCTGCAATTTGAAATCGTAAAGTATGGCATAAGAAGCAGTAGCACCTCCGGTACAAGGAGTAGTGAAATGCATGTGAATTACGACTTCAAGCAAATCTTAGTTTGCATCAAGTCTTTGTCATTTGGCATAAGCAACAAACAAACGGAGCTTTCAGAAGATATGAGAAGAGCCATTGCGAGGTAAGACTGAACATGACAAATTAATTTTCATTCATAAAAAGGCACCTGTTGGGTGCTTTTTTTATTGCTTAAAATTGAGGGGCACCTTTGGATTATTCTATAGTTAAGCATTTTTTCTTAGAACCATTGAAATTCCATCCATCGATTGCAAAGCCCTTTTCATAGAGGAATAGATTGTTTTAGTAAGCAATTTCTGCTTAATCCATGTTGGGGTATTTCTACAATATTATTTAAAGCTTACCTTGTGATTAAATTTTAATTAAAATGATCATATGAGAAAAATTTTACTAATGATTTTCTTACTCGCAATCGGGTTCTCATCGTGGGCACAAGAGCGATTGATTTCGGGAAAAGTTACTTCCGCTGAGGATGGCTCTGGTTTGCCGGGTGTAAATGTTCTTTTAAAGGGAACAACCAATGGAACCGTTACGGATGCAGACGGTAACTTTAAATTCACTGTACCAGAATCTGGGGGTGTACTCACGCTTTCTTTCATCGGTTTTGTAGGGCAGGAGGTAGCCATTGGAGAGCGTTCAGTGTACAACATTGCAATGATGGCTGATGTTAAGCAGCTTTCTGAGGTAGTGGTGGTTGGCTATGGAACTCAGCTTAAGCAAGACCTAACAGGAAACATTGCTAAAGTAAGTGGAGATGCCATTCAAAATGTAGCAGTAACAACTTTTGAGCAAGCCCTGCAAGGAAGAGCAGCTGGTGTTTTGGTGACTTCGCAGAATGGAAAGCTAGGTCAAGGCATGAACATTCGAATTCGGGGATCATCATCAATCTCGGCAAGCAATGAACCACTCTATGTTATTGATGGAATGATTGTAACAACGGATAATCTTTCGAGTAATGGAGCAGCAACTAACCCAATGGCTGATATAAATTATAATGACATTCAGTCAATTGAGATATTGAAGGATGCATCAGCCGCTGCAATTTATGGAAGCCGCGGTGCCAATGGAGTTGTATTGATAACCACCAAACGAGGAAAGTCAGGTAAAACCAATTTTTCGGCTAACCTTCAAGTTGGATCGAGTAAACCTACGCGTCATAGAGAATTTCTTAACTCACAACAATACGTTGAACTTATGCGTGAGTCCGCCTTAAATAATGATATAGCGGATGGATTGGACCCAATTAATAATCCGGCAGATTATACTGACTCCTGGTTGGAATTTTGGGAAGGGTATATGGACTTTTTAGGGGGAGACACTGACTGGAGAACTCTTGAAACGGATACGGATTGGGAAAAGGAAGCATATCAAAAAGCCTCTCTTACCTCATTTGACTTGACCGCCTCAGGGGGTAATGATAAAACTACTTTTTTCTTTGGCGGGGGATATTCTAACCAAGATGGAATTTTGATAGGCAATGCTTTTGAACGCATTTCTGGAAGGGTAAATTTAGATCACAAGGCAAGTGAGAAACTAAGTTTTGGATTGAATGTCAATATTGCACGTACCATCAACAATCGACTTTCCAATGATAATGCTTTTGCTACTCCACTTCAGTTGGTTGCGCAATCACCTATTACTCCCGTAAGAGATAAGCAGGGTAATCTATATAGTAATTCAGAATATATACCTGGCGTTGGATATGCTGCCATGTCATATTATCCGGCCACAATGGAGCGGGTTAACTCCACTTTTGTAGTAACGAGTTATAGAAATATAGCCGCCTTAAATGCTACCTATAAACTCACCAAGGATTTGAGGGTAGTTGGAGAATATGGATTTGATCTTTTAACTCAAAATGACGACCGTTATCAAAATGAGTTTACTGATACTGGCTTGGGTATTGGTGGGTATGGCCAATCTCGTTGGGTGCAAGTATTTAATCAAACTGCCCGTGTTAGTTTGGGTTATGATAAAATAATTGATAATCATAATCTAGCTATAAATGTTGGAACCGAGAGGCAAGAGAAGTCAGTTAGCATAACCGATACGCAGGCACAAGGATTTCCTCTTCCTGAATTAACAAAACTCACATCAGCGGGTGAACCAGTTGTGGGAACTTCAACTTTAAATGAAGAAAGCTTTATTTCTTTCTTTGCCAGGGCAAATTATAAATTTAAAGATAAATACCTTTTATCGTTAAGTGGACGATCGGATGGGTCTTCTAAGTTTGGACCTAATAATAGATATGGATTTTTTCCTGCTGCATCAGCAGGTTGGATTCTCTCGCAAGAGAACTTTCTGTCAAGTAAAAAAGCTGTAAGCTTTCTTAAATTTAGAGCAAGCTATGGATTTACTGGAAATGCAGGAATACCAAATTACAGTTACCAGGCTCAGTATAGTGGAGTGGTTTACGGTGGCACCCCCGGCTTAGCTCCAAGTCAGATACCAAATCCAGATCTGAAGTGGGAACGAACAGCGCAGTTTGATGTTGGTTTTGATTTTGGATTATTTAATGACAGACTTACTGGAGAGGTAGACTATTACAATAAACAAACAAGTGACTTGTTATTAAGTACTCCGGTTCCAGGAACGAGTGGGTTAGCAACCCAATTCAAAAATATTGGTGATCTGGAAAATAAAGGATTTGAGTTGGTACTAAATTATTCAGTCATTAAAACCAATAATTTATCAATAAGTGTTGGGGGTAATTTTGCAGCCAATACAAATCGAATTCTTAAAATTGATGGTCAGCAGGAACAAATTGGACCAACTGGCTCCAGGTTTTTAAATGCCATTAAGACCGGTGAACCAATTGGAGTTTTTTATGGTCGTGAATTTGCTGGCGCAGACCCAGCTAATGGAGATGCACTTTTCTTTTTAAATAGGCAACCAACACAGACTGAAATTGATAACGCAACAGCTTTTATTGTTCCCAATGGAGTGTATGGTGATCGTTATGTTACAGCTTCGTTTAATTCATCTCAAGCAATTGTGCTAGGGAATCCAACCCCAAAAGGGATTTATGGCTTTAATACAAATATTACTTATAAAGGATTTGAACTATCCGTTTTATTTCAAGGAGTTTATGGAAATGAAATATTTGACGGAGCAGGTAGCTTCATGTCTGCAAATGGCAGATATGAAGACAATTCTACAATTGCGCAATTAGATCGTTGGCAAAAACCAGGAGATATCACTCAAATCCCTCAGGCTCGACTATATAGCAATAATGGAGCACAATCATCAAGTCGCTTTTTATATGATGGATCTTATTTGCGTCTGAAGACCGTAACTCTTGCTTATAATTTTCCTTCTGTAGTGATAGATAAATTGTCAGTAACAAGTCTTCGTCTTTATGTTACAGGACAGAATCTTTTAACAATTACGGATTACATAGGTTGGGATCCCGAAGTCAATACTGACTTTAATGCTAGCAATGTTAATTTAGGCAATGACTTTTATGCGGCTCCACAACCAAAAAATTTAACTGTTGGTGTAAAAGTTGGATTCTAACCAATAAATGAAATAACTATGAAAGCAATACATAAGTTTTTAATTCTTAGTATCATAATCCTTGGCACACGATGCGAGTCTGATCTCGAATTGAATGACCCCAATAATATTGGGAGCGCAATTGCTCTGGAGACAGATAAAAATGTGAAGTCAACATTAACAGGAGGTTATGATGCGTTATCAGGGGGCGCCTTTTTTGGAGGAAATACTTTCCGAAACAGTGAGCTTTTAGCAGCGGGAAGTGATGTTATTTTTTCAGGAACATTTAATGATGTTTCGGATATTTATCGAAAGACTATCATTACTGCTAATTCGGATGTAAGAGATCTATGGTTAGCAGCCTACAGCACAATTAATATCGCCAACAATGTATTAAGTGCCTTAGATAAAGTGAATGAGGACGATCGTGATCAAGTTGAAGGCGAGGCCTTACTTTTAAGGGGGATAGCTCATTTCGAATTGGTATTGAACTATGCGAAACCATTTTCAGCGGGAAATACAAACACTAATTTGGGAGTTCCAATTATGCTTGTTGATGATCGAAATAGTACGGAAATTGTAGCTCGCGCAACCGTTCAGCAAGTGTACGATCAGATAGTAAGTGATTTAACCACCGCAGAAAGTAAAATAGAGGCCGGGCCTAATCCGGGCAGAGGATCAAAAGAAGCTGCTGCCGCTTTTCTATCACGGGTTTACCTTCAAATGGGAAATTATGCAGGCGCTAGAGATGCTGCCAATCGGGTAATAACCTCTGGAAATTACAGTTTGAGACCAAACGTTGCTTCTGTTTATAATGGAAGCAGTACATCTGAAGATATTTTTGATATTCAGGTTAGTTCAGTTGACGGTGTAAACAACATGGTTACTTTCTATGCATCGCAAGCGAATGGTGGTCGCGGAGATATTGAAGTACAGGCAAGTCATTTAAATTTATATGAGGCAGGTGATGCCCGATTAGCACTCTTTTATATTGATTCGGGAACTGGAGATACGCGAGTAGGAAAATGGACAAATCGATTTGGTAGTGTTAAAGTAATCCGCTTGGCAGAGATGTATCTAACCCGCGCTGAATGCAATCAAAGACTATCGGCATCAGTTGGGGATACTCCACTTAATGATGTAAATAGAATCAGGAACCGTGCTTCGCTGCTTGTAAATTTAGTTACGGTTGATCTGGCTGCTATATTGAGAGAGAGGAGAATCGAGCTAGCACATGAAGGATCAAGGCTTCATGACATAAAAAGATTACAGACTAGCGTGATTGAAGGAGCAACAACCTACAATTTTGACAATGATAAATTGGTTTTTCCAATTCCACAAAGGGAAATGGATGTTAATACCAGTCTAAAACAAAATAATGGATATAATTAATTTGTCCATAACATTGAATTAAATAAAAAAAGGAATCGAAAGATTCCTTTTTTTATTTATAGGTATTTTAATCTCAATACAATTAGGTGTGGCTTACTGAAGCATTTTCAACAAAGTAGTTAGCCTGTTTTTCAGATTTCTGCGATCAATTATAAAATCAAGAAAGCCGTGATCCAATACAAACTCCGAACTTTGAAATCCTTTTGGTAAATCTTTTCCAATAGTTTCGCGGATAATGCGTGGACCAGCGAAACCAATTAAGGCATTAGGTTCAGCGATATTAAAGTCACCAAGCATAGCATATGATGCGGTAACACCTCCAGTAGTAGGATCTGTTAGCAACGAGATGTATGGAATCTTGGCTTCATCCAGTAATGCAATTTTTGCTGATGTCTTTGCCATTTGCATAAGCGACAACCCTGCTTCCATCATACGGGCTCCGCCCGAGCGCGAAATCATAAGCATAGGTTTCTTAGTTTTTAAACTATGATCCATAGCGCGCGCAATTTTTTCACCCACTACAGAACCCATGGAGCCACCGATAAAACTAAAATCCATGCAAGCAATAGTAATATCTAAACCACCCATTTTACCATATGCTGTACGCACGGCATCTTTTAGGTTTGTTTTGGCTTGCGATTCTTTTATCCTTTTTGGATAAGCTTTCGTGTCAGTAAACTTGAGCGGATCTGCCGATTCCATGTTGGTATCTAACTCAGTAAACTCGTTGTTGTCAAATAGAATTTCGAAATATTCTTGTGATCCAATCTTTACGTGATACTCTTCTTCGGGTACAACGAAAGCATTATTTTTTAATTCGCGGGTATGAACAATCTTTCCGGCAGGAGATTTAAACCATAACCCATCCGGTACTTCGCGTTTAGCTTCAGTGGGGGTTAAGATTCCTTTGTCGGTGCGTTTAAACCAAGGCATATTTTAATTTGTTGATTTAATTGATTTGAGAATTTGAAAATGTTAAAAACATGAAAGGCAATCATCAAATTAATAACATCTTCAAATTCTCAAATTAGTTATGCTATGTCAATGGTCTTATCAAGATATACATCTTGAATAGCCTGTAGAATTTCTACGCCTTCTTTTATTGGACGCTGAAATGCTTTCCGGCCTGAGATTAATCCCATGCCACCGGCACGTTTGTTAATTACTGCCGTACGTACTGCATCAGCCATATCACTTTCTCCTTTTGAATCACCACCTGAATTAATAAGTCCAGCACGACCCATGTAGCAATTAGCCACCTGATAACGACATAAGTCAATAGGGTGATCAGACGTTAACTCAGTATAAATTCTTTCATCTAATTTTCCATAACTGCTACCACCTGTATTCAAGGCTTTATAGCCACCATTATTTTCGGCAAGTTTTTGTTTGATAATATCTGCCTGGATAGTAACTCCTAAATGATTGGCTTGACCGGTTAAGTCAGCGGAAACGTGATAATCAATTCCATCTTTTTTGAAAGCAGCGTTCCGGGTATAGCACCATAAAATGGTTGCCATCCCTAATTCATGAGCACGCTCAAAAGCAACGGCTACTTCCTGAATTTGTCGCGTTGAATTATCTGAACCAAAATAGATAGTAGCGCCTACTGCAACTGCGCCCAGATTCCATGCGTCTTCCACTGAGCCGAACATGATCTGATCAGCCTTGTTTGGATACGTCAACAACTCGTTGTGATTAATCTTTACAATGAAAGGAATTTTATGCGCATACTTACGCGACATCATTGCCAAGCCGCCAAACGTAGTAGCTACTGCATTGCACTCGCCTTCAATAGCAAGCTTGATAATATTTTCAGGATCGAAGTAAATAGGATTTTTTGCAAACGAAGCTCCGGCACTGTGTTCTATTCCTTGGTCAATGGGTAGTATCGAAAGGAAACCTGTTCCGCCCAAGCGGCCATGATCGAAAAGTGTTTGAATGCTTCTTATGGTTTGCGTGTTTCTGTTTGAAATAGAAAAAACACGATCCACGAAATCGGGACCCGGTAAATGAAGCTGTTCTTTCGAAATAGTTTTGCTTTTGTGCGTAAGAAGCGATTCAGCGTCTTTACCCAGTAATGAACTTACATTGTTTTTAGACATAGTTTCGTTTGAAGTGAGCGCCAAATATAGGGTTATAAGCCCTTTTCTACAACGCGATGTAATATATAGGAGCAATAAAAAACCCGCTCCAGTTAATCAGGAAGCGGGTTTTAATAATTATTTATCAGGAATCTTATGCTTGCTTGGTAGTCGCTAATTTTTCCTTAATCCGGGCTGATTTGCCTTGGCGACCCTTTAAATAGAACAATTTAGCTCTGCGAACCTTACCAGCTCTTACAAATTCGATTTTTTCGATGGTTGGGCTAAGAATTGGGAAAATACGCTCCACTCCAACGCCATTAGATACTTTTCTTACCGAAAAGCTCTCGCCATTGGTTCCTTTGCCTCTGCGATAAAGAACAACTCCCTGGAATTGCTGAATTCTTTCTTTGGCACCCTCACGGATTTTAACATGAACGTTTATTGTATCTCCTGACTTAAATACAGGCATATCTGCTCTTCTTACAGCAAATTCTTTCTCAACTTCTTTTATTAAATCGACCATGACGCGCGGTTTTTTTAAAATGGACTGCAAATATAGGGGTAAAAGACAGAATTAGGAGATTAGACGCGAAGATTTTTTGACTTTAGCCTTCGAGGTATCCTGGCCTGCGTTTTTTTGTTCTTTCAAGGGATTTTTCATGACGCCATGCTGCGATTTTTGCCTCATGACCTGAGATTAATACTTCTGGTATTTTCCACCCTTTGTATTCTGAGGGGCGGGTATAGACCGGAGGTGCAATCAGGCCATCCTGAAAGGAATCTGTAAGGGCTGAACTTTCATCGGAAAGCACGCCCGGAATGAGGCGAATAATAGCGTCTGAAACTACCGCTGCGGCTAGTTCGCCACCTGATAAAACATAATCGCCAATACTAATTTCGCGTGTTATCAAATGTTCACGCACCCGTTCGTCCACACCTTTATAATGTCCGCAAAGCAAAATCAGATTTCCTTTCAGGCTTAGCTCATTGGCGATGGCTTGGGAGAAAAGCTCTCCATCAGGACTCATGTAAATCACTTCATCGTACGTTCGTTCCGACTTTAATTGTGTGAGGCAGTTATCAATCGGTTCTATCATCATTACCATGCCGGCACCACCGCCAAATGCATAGTCATCAGTTGCCCGATGTTTGTTGGTTGCATGGCTGCGCAAGTCATGAATCTGAACGGTTACAATTCCTTTTTCCTGAGCCCGTTTTAAAATAGAATCAGCAAAAGGACTTTCAAGTAGACGAGGAAGGCAGGTAATTATATCAATGCGCATAACCTAATTAAAATTACATTTCGATTAATAGAATAACTACAAATCAAGAAAGCCATCGGGCAACAGAACCATGATCTTCTTTTTGGTTTTGTTTATTGATTGAATGAAAGGTCCCGTGATTGGTATCAGTACCTCCTTACCTAAGTAATCTAACGCAAGAAGGCGGTTAGGGCCAGATTGAATAACTTCTTTGATAGCACCCAAGAGCCCCAAATCTTCATCTTCAACAATGAAATCAATCACCTCATCATCATAAAACTCCCCCTTTTTTAGCTTTGGTCTTAGCGATTTATCAAGGTAGACGCTAGATCCTTTAAGCATTGTAGCTGCTTCTAATGAGTTAACATCTTCAAATTTTATAAAAGCCTTATCCTTCCGACTGGAAATATGTTCTATGAAGTAAGGAACCAGACCATTCCTTAATTCAATGAAAACAGACTTAACGGATTCTAAATCAGCCAGATCAGTATAGGTGATAGTAACTTCACCCTTCAGACCGTGTGTTTTTGCTACATATCCAATTTTAAAGCATTTTGCTTTTTCCATTTGGCTAAGTCAAACTTAAATGAAACAAAAATGCCAATACAATCTGTACTGGCATTTTTAATATTTGTATTTAGAAGATTATGCCTGTGGCTCAGTAGCCTCAGTTTCTGCTGGAGCTTCACCTTCGGCAGGTGCAGCCTCAACAACTGGAGCAGCCGCTGCTGCTTCTGCCTTCTTACGAATAGCTTCAGCGCGTGCTTCTTTTACTTTAATTTCAGCATCCTTCCGTGCCTTAGCAGCAGATTGTTTTGCACTTGAAAGACCTTCAATTTTAGATTGAATTTTGGTTTCTTTTGCTTTTAACCAATCAGCTAATTTTGAATCAGCAACTTCTTGGGTGATAGCACCTTTGCCAACACCAATTTGAAGGTGTCTTTTAAGCATTACACCACGATATGATAGCATTGCACGAACAGTATCTGAAGGTTGTGCACCTTTCATTAACCAATCAAAAGCCTTGGTATCATCCAAAACTATAGATGCTGGCACCGTAGCAGGGTTATAAGTACCAATTTTTTCAATGAATTTTCCATCACGAGGTGATCTTGCATCAGCAACAACCACATCATAAAGAGCTAATTTTTTGCGACCTCTGCGGGCCAATCTGATTTTTACAGCCATTTTGTTACGTTTTTAATGTTGGAACACGTCCGTTTTTAAAGGACTGCAAAGGTAGCCTATTTTGGGATTTTACCAATTGGATAACTAAATAAATGCGTAAGTGTCTCACTATCTATTATATTTGAATAAGCGATTATTAAGTTTTCATATTTTATCATCGCTCTTTACATTTGGTTCCCCTTATAAAAATTAAACATGGATAAGTTTTCTTACATCTCTAATGCAGACGTTGGGTATTTGGATCAGCTATACCAAAATTACAAAAGTGACCCCACCTCTGTAGATGCCACCTGGCAGAAGTTCTTTGAAGGCTACGACTTCTCGCAACAGCGATATGGTGAAAATGGAGCTTCAGCTCCTGGTAATGATTCACATTCCATTAAAGAAACCCAGGTTAGGAACCTCATTTTTCAATATCGCTCTTTTGGGCACTTAAAATCTAAAACGAATCCTGTACGAGAGAGAAGAAATCATAATATCAATCTTGACCATACAAAGGTTGGTCTTACCGATGCTGATTTGGATACGGAGTTTGACGTAGCCGCAGAAATAGGAATGCCTAAGTCGAGCTTACGCAAAATCATTGAGAAACTGAAGATGCTTTACCTGGGCCCAATTGGGTTTGAATATAACTTTATTCGTAATGATGATATCCGGGCATGGCTGCATCATAAAATTGAGCGCGAGTATTATGAATACAATCCTAACTTGGATGAAAAGAAACGAATTCTTTCTAAACTGAATGAGGCCGTTGTGTTTGAGAATTTTCTTCACACAAAGTTTTTGGGTCAGAAGAGATTTTCGTTAGAAGGTGGAGAGAACACAATTCCGGCATTGGATGCAATCATTAACAAATCAGCTGAGCTGGATGTAAAGGAAGTTGTGATTGGAATGGCACACCGTGGTAGGTTAAATGTGCTTTCAAATATTTTAGGAAAAACATACGAACAAATTTTTACCGAGTTTGAAGGAAATGTAAACCCTGATTTAACGATGGGTGATGGTGATGTTAAGTATCACCTAGGATACGCCAGTCACATCAGCACACCATCAGGAAAAAAAATCTACGTAAAACTAACGCCAAATCCATCACACCTTGAAGCCGTTGATCCGTTGGTGATTGGATATACACGGGGTCAGATTGACGATGAATATAAAGGCGATCTAAAAAAGGCGATGGCCATCCTTATCCATGGGGATGCTGCATTGGCTGGCCAAGGTATCGTGTATGAAGTCGTGCAAATGTCAGAATTGCCTGGCTATACAACCGGTGGAACAATTCATTTTGTAATTAACAATCAGGTTGGATTTACTACCGATTTTGATGATGCACGCTCTGCAATTTATTGTACCGATGTTTCTAAAATTGTAGATGCACCAGTGTTGCACGTAAATGGCGATGATGCTGAAGCAGTAACATTCTGTGCAAATTTGGCAGTAGAGTATCGACAGAAATTCAGCAAAGATATTTTTATTGATCTGCTTTGTTATAGAAGGCATGGCCATAACGAAAGTGATGAACCAAAATTCACACAGCCTAAATTATATAACATCATTGCCAAGCACCCGAATCCGCGAGAGATTTATGTGAAGCAATTGGTTGAAAAAGGAGTTGATTCTTCTTTGGCGGATGAGATGGATAAAAAATTCCGGAATCAACTACAAGATCGTCTAAATGAAGTAAAACAAAAGCCACTTCCCTATAAGCCGCAGAAGATTGAGGAAGAGTGGGAACAACTGAGGAGGGCAAAGCCAGAAGATTTTGATCAATCTCCAAAAACAGCAATTAGTCAAGCGTTGGTTGATAAGGTTGGAAAAGCATTAACTACTATCCCGGAAGGCTTTAAACCATTAAAGCAGATTGAAAAACTTATCAAAGATAGAAAGGCTGCTTTCTTCGATGATAAAGTGTTGGGGTGGGCCGAAGCAGAATTGCTGGCGTATGGTTCATTGGTAGCAGAAAAAGTTCCAGTGCGTATGTCAGGTCAGGATGTGAAGCGAGGTACGTTTTCACACAGGCATGCATATTTCTGGGATGCCAATACAAATGAAGCCTATTCAGGGTTAGCTAATGTTGACAAAGATCAGGCACGCTTTTCAATTTTCAATTCACTGCTATCCGAATTTGGCGTACTTGGTTTTGAGTATGGTTATTCCATGGCTACTCCTTATGCACTCGTATTATGGGAAGCGCAGTTTGGAGATTTTGTTAATGGAGCGCAAACCATTATTGATCAGTTTATCTCCAGTGCCGAGTCGAAATGGCAACGGATGAATGGACTTGTAATGTTGTTGCCACATGGATATGAAGGACAGGGACCAGAGCATTCAAGTGCACGACCAGAACGTTTTTTACAACAAGCTGCAGAGTATAATATGGTTGTTGCCAATGTAACTACCGCATCAAACTTTTTCCACTTGTTGCGTAGACAAGTAGCATGGGAATTCAGAAAGCCATGCATTGTGTTTTCACCTAAATCGCTATTGCGAAATCCATTAGTCGCTTCGCCAATCAGTGAATTTACTTCCGGGGCATTCACCGAATTGATTGACGATCCTACAGTTCAGGCGAAAGATGTGAAGCGGATTATTCTTTGTACGGGTAAAATATTTTACGACCTGCAAGAAGTTCAGCAAAAGAAAAAAAATAAAGACGCAGCGATTGTTAGAATTGAGCAACTCTATCCTTTCCCGGATAAGCAGTTGAATAAGATTATTAAGAAATATAAAGGAGCTAAACTCCTTTGGATTCAGGAAGAGCCTAAGAATATGGGTTACTGGTCATTTATTAAACGCATGTTACCCGATGCCGAAATTCAATTGGGCGCTCGTAAGTCAAGTGCGTCACCAGCAACAGGCTATTCGAAGATTCATAAATTAGAGCAAGAGAAAATTGTTAATCAGGCTTTTGAAATTTAATTAACCTCAAAAAAAATAGTTACATGGCACAAGTAAAAGTACCTACCGTTGGCGAATCGATAACTGAGGTTACCATTGCTAATTGGCTTAAGAAAGATGGCGATGTGGTAAAGATGGATGAAATAATTGCCGAGCTTGAATCGGATAAAGCAACCTTCGAACTCACAGCTCCACAAGCAGGCAAACTAAAAATAGTAAAGCAAGCCGGTGAAACAGTTCCTATAGGCCAATTGATTTGTGAGATTGATGAGTCGGGAGCAGGAGCTACTAATAAAGAGGAAGCTAAACCTACTAAAGAGGAATCAAAGCCAGTGGAGTCAAAATCAGAAGCTCCAAAAGCAACTGGCGTGATTAAAGAAATGAAAGTACCTGCAGTTGGAGAATCAATAACAGAAGTTACTATTTCTACCTGGTTGAAGAAAGAGGGCGACTTTGTAAAGCTTGATGAGATTATAGCTGAAGTAGAATCCGATAAAGCAACCTTTGAATTACCCGCTGAAGCAAATGGTATTTTACGAATAGTTGCAAAAGAGAAAACGACACTACCGATTGGTGGATTGATTTGTAAAATTGAAGTGATGGAAGGAGGTGCACCATCAACATCTGCCGCCAAGCCAACAGAGATGCCTGCTGCAACAGGTGATAAATCCTATGCTTCAGGACATCCATCGCCCGCTGCGGCAAAAATTTTAGATGAAAAGGGAATTTCATCATCACAGGTTTCTGGTTCAGGGGTTGGCGGACGCATTACTAAAGAAGACGCGGAGAAAGCTAAGGCAACTACAGCAAAGGCGGAATCACCAAAATCTGTAAGCGCAACCACGCCTCCTGTTATTACTTCAGGCGGAAGCCGAGAAAAGCATTCTGAAAAAATGAGTTCGCTTCGTAAAACGATAGCGAGACGTTTGGTTTCTGTTAAGAATGAGACGGCTATGCTTACAACCTTCAACGAGGTTGATATGAAACCTGTCATGGATTTGCGTTCGCGATACAAAGATAAATTCAAGGAAAAGTATGGTGTGGGACTTGGCTTTATGTCATTCTTTACCAAAGCGGTTTGTGTTGCGTTGAAAGAATTCCCGGCAGTAAATGCACAGCTAAATGGAGATGAAGTTTTGTTCCATGATTATTGTGATGTTTCAATAGCAGTTTCAACTCCACGTGGATTGGTTGTACCGGTTATTAGAAATGCAGAATCACTTTCATTTGATCAAATTGAAGCCGAAGTGGTTCGCTTGGCAACGAAAGGTCGCGATGGAAAACTTTCAATTGATGAAATGCAAGGCGGAACGTTCTCTATTACCAATGGTGGAGTGTTTGGCTCCATGCTTTCAACTCCAATTTTAAATCCACCTCAATCTGCAATTTTAGGAATGCACAATATTGTTGAGCGTGCGGTTGTACAAAAAGGAGAAATCGTTGTTCGCCCAATCATGTACCTCGCACTTTCATACGATCATCGCATTGTTGATGGTCGCGAGTCGGTTAGCTTCCTCGTAAGAGTGAAGGAATTGTTGGAGGATCCAGGAAGATTGATTTTAGGAGTTTAATAGTAGATATGATACCTAACGTTTCTATAGAGAATTTTAAAACTATTAAAGAATTACAATTTGATTGTAGGAGGGTTAATTTATTTATCGGAGATGCTAATACAGGAAAATCCAATCTATTCGAAGCCTTTTCGTTACTTAATTTTCACAGAGATTTATCGAAATTTATACGATTCCATGAGATATCCCATTTATTTCATGAGTATGACACTAGAAAGGAGATTGTTGTAAAAGCTGGTGATTTAATCTCAAGATGTTTTATTAAAGCCGATGAATTAATAATAAATAACTCTGTTGATTATGAATCACCATTTGAAGCTCACTATAACATCAGGGGAAAATTGAATAATAATTTTTCAAGTGGTTATAAGTCAAGTAAAATTCTCCCCTATAAATACAATCCTAATATCACTTTTGATAAGAGTAACAACTTATATTTGGAACCGCCATTTGGGGAAAATCTCCCATCTGTTCTGCTAGCAAATAAGGAACTTCAGTCAATGGTAAAAGACTTGCTTGAGGATTTAGGTTTCAAATTATTAATCAAGCCTTATGAAAGTAATTTTGAGATAATTAGAGAGACAAACGGCTCTTTTTATCATTTCCATTGATTACATTATCTGACACAGTAAAGAGGATAATATTTTACTTAGCGATACTGAAATCAAACAGGGAATCTTCTATTTTACTTGAAGAGCCTGAATCAAATACTTTTCCCTTTTACACAAAGGTATTAGCAGAAATGATTGCAAGAGGTGATGAGAATCAGTTTTTCATAATTACCCATAACGCATATCTTCTAAATTCTATTATTGAAAAAACTCCAAAGAATGATCTAGCAGTAAACTTGGTTTACGTGGAGAACTACGAAACAAAGGTTAGATCATTAAATAATAGTGGTATAGAGGATGTACTTGATCTTGGTAGTGATGTTTTTTTGAACTTTGATAAATTATTGGAGGCTGAATGATTTATTTCGAGTGTTATTCTGATCAAACATTTCTACGAAGCTTAGAGATTCCAAAAAGGATTACTGATCACTCTCTTAATAAGGGGAATGTGTGCAATAAACTACAAAGAAACACGAACTCAATTGGCTTAGTCGATGAAGATCCTTTTGAAGCCCAACCGTTATACATTAGAAATTTATTAATGTCTAAACGAATTGTTCACGAAGACCAATATGTGATTCTATTTTTTGAACCAAAGCCTAACAATAAACTAATTTTAATTCGTCCAAATATTGAATGTTGGTCAATAAGAATAGCAATGGAACTAGGTGTAGATTTATCTGAACCTCGGTTTGCATTGTCAAATGATGAGAAGGAGTTGCACGAAATGTTAGGATTCTCAAAAAACCATAAAAAGTTGGATAGATTTTGTGAGTTTTTTAAACTAGTGTCAAAGCATGATTCAATTTCTAGAATAAAGGATTTCATTAACTAATTTCAAACATTATGCAATACAACGTAACAGTAATTGGTTCAGGTCCGGGTGGATATGTAGCCGCAATTCGTTGCTCACAACTTGGCTTTAAAACAGCACTCATTGAAAAATATGATACGCTGGGAGGTACCTGTTTGAATGTGGGTTGTATTCCATCTAAAGCGTTACTCGATTCTTCCGAACATTTTCACAATGCAGCGCATACATTTAAAGAGCATGGCATAGACATTAGCGAACCCAAAGCCAACATTGCACAAATGATCAAGCGGAAGGCAGGCGTTGTTAAGTCTAATGTGGATGGGATTGCGTACTTGATGAAGAAAAATAAAATAGATGTCCTTACCGGAGTTGGTTCTTTTGTCGATAAAAACACGATTAAGATTACCGGTAAGGATGGAAAGGAATCACAGATTACTACGGAGAAAGTAATTATAGCAACTGGTTCAAAACCAACACCACTTCCTTTTGCGCCTTTCGATAAAAAAAGAATTATTTCAAGTACAGAAGCGTTGGAACTAAAAGAGATTCCGAAACACTTGATTGTTATTGGTGGTGGAGTAATTGGAATGGAACTCGGTTCTGTGTATGCGCGCATCGGTTCGAAGGTTACTGTGGTTGAGTTTTTGGATAACCTGATCCCAACCATGGATGGAACGATGGGCAAGGAGCTTACTAAGGTGGCGAAGAAACTTGGAATGGAATTATACCTGGGTCATAAGGTAACTTCCGTTGAAGTAAAAGGAAAAGAGGTGCTTGTAAAAGCAGAACCAAAGGCTGGGGGAGATGCTGTTGATCTTAAAGGCGATTATTGCTTAGTAAGTATTGGTCGCAAACCCTATACGGATGGACTTGGTTTGGATAAGGTGGGAATAGAATTGGATAAAGGAAAAATTCCGGTTGACGATCATCTAAAAACTAAAGTCGATAACATTTATGCCATTGGTGATGTAGTTCGTGGAGCTATGCTCGCACACAAAGCAGAGGAAGAAGGAGTATTGGTTGCTGAACAATTAGCAGGACAAAAGCCACATATTAATTACTTACTGATACCGGGAGTAGTTTATACCTGGCCCGAAGTTGCCAGTGTTGGATATACAGAAGAGCAATTAAAAGAACAGGGTCGTGCCTACAAGACCGGAAGTTTTCCATACAAAGCATTGGGTCGCGCTCGTGCGTCCATGGATTTAGATGGGTTAGTAAAAGTGCTTGCTGATAAAGCGACTGATGAAATTTTAGGTATACATATTATTGGCGCCCGTGCTGCCGATATGATTGCTGCAGGAGTTACTGCGATGGAATTCCGCGCTTCCGCGGAAGATATCGCCAGAACATCGCATGCACATCCAACCTATATGGAGGCTGTGAAAGAAGCATGTTTGGCAGCGACTGCAAACAGACCTATTCACATGTGATTATTGAGTTGACTTTTTCAATAGAGTTGAGAGCAACAAAGCTCTCAACAATAATGTTACGACTACAGGAATAAGAAACACATTGAGTTGCTGAGGGATCAGCCACCAGAAAAGTAATGTTGCTCCAAGAATAATTGCAGCAACCATAAAGTATTTTGCTAATAGCAGTATGAGGCTTCTTTCTCAACAAAAGAATAGCTGCAAAGAAATGAAGTGGGAATGCCCACAGCAGATTGAAATTGCGCGCAGCATCATGATGATCGGTAAATAACCAAAGCGTAATCAAGAGCAGCCCGATTAAGCCAATCACTCCAAATAAGATTACGTCTAGCCATTTGCTTATTTTTTTTCTTCTCCAATCATACCAAGAAAGCAAGGCAACGATTAGTAGTAAACAACTTCCAGCAATCCAGGGATGGACAAAGGCTACTTTGGATTTCTCTTGCGTATCTTGATTTATAATTCTCTTTTCTCTCACTAGCGGCAAGGTCGCGCTATCCGATTTAATGGTTGTGTGATCTACAAATGATTCTATGTATTCAGGTAAGAACATATACTCACGAGCACTCATCGTTCGATCTATGGGGAGTCCTAAACAGATATCAATTCCTAAATCACCCCACGGTAGTTGATCAAGGTGTTCGTCTGTCTTTTGGCGAAAGGAATGGATTGGCGTTAGGAAAGAACTGTCGATTGCAATGTCAGACCCTAATTGTTGCACTAATACATCTCGAATTTTAGTAGCGCAGTTGTCCTGATAATAATCGTATCGATAGGTTCTGTTTTCCGGTTTAGCATTCCAGAGGAGAAAGGAAAATATTTTTTCTTTTTGTGATTGAGTTAAGTTCAGCACTTGCTCATGCACAAACCGGTTATCGCGAAGGTAAGGCCACTCAAAATTCTCATAATCATATACAGCTAGTAAATAGTAGTTACGCCCTTTGGCAAAGTTTAAATAGAAGTTGGGTTTATCGAAATCAAATACACCATAGTTGAACGCATAATCGAATCCAAATTCAGGATCAATAACGCGAATAGCACTGTGCCCAAATGCACTATAAACCTCTTTATAACTTGGCCCGCAGGTTATAATCGAAATTTCTGCCTTTTCAGATAAGTGCATTGGCTGAGAATAACTTTGTGTTCCACAAAACACAAGTAAGGCTATAATCAATCTTTTCATCGGTAAATAAATGTTGCGAAAGATAAACAATCGAACTCGAAACGGTAATTTTGATTTTGACTAGTACATGATTGGGAATCTGAACGATACATTGAATCTGATAAAGAAAGCAACTCCTGCACGGATAATCAATGCCTCAAAAGTTCTGTCAAGTTATCATTATTCTCGCTTAATGGGCAAAGCAAATCATTGGGCTATGCCGATGAGCATAGCAATAGAGCCCACAACATCCTGTAACCTTCGCTGTCCTGAATGCCCTTCTGGGTTGCGTTCATTCACACGACCAACAGGAATGTTGCAAGCAGATTTGTTTAAAAACACAATTGATCAATTGGCTTCAACACTTTCTTACCTAACGTTTTATTTTCAAGGCGAGCCATACTTGCACCCTCAGTTTTTGGATTTGGTGAAATATGCTTCTTCCCGAAAAATCTACACGGCTACTTCTACTAATGCTCATTACTTAAATGAAGAGATGGCAAAGAGAACCATTGAGTCTGGACTAGATCGCCTTATTATCTCAATAGACGGAACTTCACAAGAAACTTATGAGGCATATCGAGTGGGCGGTAAGCTGGATAAAGTAATTGAAGGCGCAAAAAATATTGTTCGGCTTAAGAAGGAATTGAAATCGCTAACACCTTTTGTTGTATTCCAATTTTTAGTGGTAAAGCCAAACGAGCATCAGATTGAGGCTGTGCACAAACTAGCTAAAGAAATTGGTGTTGATCATGTTGCGTTAAAGACTGCTCAGATCTATGATTATAAAAATGGTTCTGATTTGATTCCTACCATTGATAAATACTCACGGTACAAAAAACAGCAGGACGGATCGTATTCAATTAAAAATGAATTACTCAGTCACTGCTGGAAGATGTGGCAAAGTTGTGTGATCACATGGGATGGAAAAGTAGTGCCTTGTTGTTTCGATAAAGATGCCCACTATGTAATGGGTGATTTGAAAGAGCAATCTTTTAAAGAAATCTGGCAGAGTGAAAATTATAATTCATTTCGGGCTTCTATTTTACGATCGAGGGATGAAATAGAGATGTGCCGCAATTGCACAGAGGGCACCCAGATTTGGGCTTAGCTTAAATCCCTTTTGTTTTTAGCTCTCTTTCAATCTTTTCTAAATCCAGTGCTCCGCATTTCGAACAACCTGATTCACAGGCATTCTTTGCAGTAAAGGAGCGGTAAGCCAATCTACCAACATAGAAGGCGGCACCTGCAAAAAGTGAAATAATAATGATTTGCTGAAGCATGGATCAAAGTTAATCATACTGTCTAACCAGACAATGAACTATTGCTCTTTATGTCCGATCGCGGACGGTTACGAACGTAAGTGAACGCGAAGCGCCTCCTAAATCCTCTAAAAATGGAGCCAAAAGCATGTTTTCCATTGGCACCATACTTGACTTCCCAGCCGTGAATTAACTAGCCCGCTATGATTAAGAACTACTTTATTATCGCTTTCAGGAATCTGCTTCGAAATAAGAGTTACACATTTATTAATGTGGCGGGTCTTGCGTTAGGGATCACTACGTGCATTATTATTTTCTTAATTATAAAGCGAGAGCTAAGCTTCGACAAAACTTTTGCCCAGTCAGAAAATATCTACCGGATTGTACGAGAAACAAAAGACGCGTCAGGTATCGAAAAAACTACCATTACGCCTTATCCACTTGGACAAGCTTTAAAGAATGACTTTCCTGATCTGGTTTCAACCCAGTTTCACTTTGAAGATCAATCATTAATGACCATAGGTGATGAAAAAAGTAGAGTAGAAAATATTGCTTTTGCTGACCCTACTTTTTTTGATGTTTTTGATTTTGAAGTATTATCCGGTAACCCAAAAAAGGACTTAGCCGATCCGGGAAAAGTATTTCTTACAGAAGAGTTTGCTCAAAAACTTTTAGATAAAAACGCAAAGACGATCAAGCTCGACAACTTATTAGAACTTGAAATAGCTGGGATTATTAGAATGCCCAAAACACCCAGTCATATTAAAGTAAATATGGTTGCATCGATGGCTACTCTTACGCCCGATGTGGTAGATGATTATCTGGGGTTTTCAATCGATCAGTGGGGCTTAAATGCATCTGGGTATACCTATATCATATTGCCGCCTACAGAAACCCAGAAGTCTATGGAAGATAAGTTTTTGGCATTGGTTCAAAAATATTACAATCCAGAGGATGTTGGAAGGCAAACCTATTTGTTGCAACCATTATCTAGAATACATTTTGATACAGAGTTTAGTGAAAATCCAGGAACCACCTCCACATCGTCTTCCACATTAATCATACTTGCATTCATTGGTGCCTTCATCTTATTAGTGGCTTGTGTAAACTTCATAAATTTATCAACTGCGCTTTCTGTTCATAAAGCGAAAGAAGTAGGTGTAAGAAAAACATTGGGTGCGCAGCAATCTCAACTTACTATTCAATACCTAAGTGAAGCATTCCTGCTTACCTTTTGTGCGGCAATTATTTCTGTAGGTATTGCAGAATGGATAGCACCACTTGTAGGAAATTTTTTGGAGCGTGATGTGCAATTAAATTTGCTTAGCAATCCACACTTGATTCTTTTCCTTGTCGGGATCGTATTCTTCACTGCTCTTTTCTCTGGCTTTTATCCAGCTTTAGTGCTTTCAAGATTTAATCCCGTAAAGGCTTTGAAGAGCAGACTTTCCAGCCATGACAACTCACCAGTATCGCTAAGAAAGGTGTTGGTAGTAGCCCAGTTTTTTATTGCTCAGGTGCTGATCATTTGCACGCTTGTTGTTTCGAGTCAGCTTTCATTTTTTAGGGAGACTTCACTTGGCTTTGCTAAAGAAGCGGTGATTAATGTAAGTATTCCGGATAACGATATTATTAAACTGGAAGCATTAAAAAGTAAATTGCAAACTGATCCTGATGTGAAAGGAGTCTCTTTTTCATTAGGTGCTCCTATCTCTGATAATCAATTTGGAACGGGTATGTTTCTTACTGACAAGGGTGATGCGGATCGATATTCAATTAAACTGAAACTAGCGGACATACAGTATAAGGATGTATATGGACTTGAACTGATTGAAGGTCGCTGGTTTTTAGAAAGTGATGAGAAACTTGCTAATTTAAAAGGAAAGGAACGTCAATGGTCGTATGTAATTAATGAAGAATCTGCGAAGCAGTTAGGCTTTACTTCACCCAAGGAAATCATAGGAAAAAACATTACGATTGGGTTTAATAACATATCGGGCCCAGTAATAGGCGTGGTAAAGAATTTTCACACGGCATCTCTGCAGTATGACATTGAGTCTGTGGTGCTGCTTCCTTTCAATTATTATTATGATGCCGGAATTAAAATTAGTACAGCCAACACGGCTGCTACAATAAAAAGCATCGAAGAAGCCTGGTCACAGCAATATCCTGAGTATTTATTTCAATATACTTTTTTAGATGAATATGTGGGACGGTTGTATCGAGAGGAGGAGCGTATGTTTGGACTCTTTGAGGTGTTTGCTGGCATTGCAATTTTTATCGGGTGTCTTGGTTTGTATGGATTGGCTTCTTTTATGGCGCAGCAAAAAACAAAAGAGATTGCCATCCGAAAAACATTGGGAGCTTCGGTTAGTCACATCGTTACGCTCTTTTCTCGCGACTTTGTTTTATTGGTGCTGATAGCATTTGTTTTGGCAATTCCAGTAGCCTGGTATGCTATGAACTTATGGCTTGAAGATTTTGCCTTTAAGGTAGAAATCACCTGGATTGTTTTTGCCATTGGAATTTTAAGTACGCTTGGAATTACGCTCCTAACAGTGGGTTATAGATCATTACGGGCTGCTATTGCCAACCCGGTTGATGCCCTGAAAAGTGAGTAGTGTTTTTTTTAAACTTTTTGATTGGAAGATTCATCCCACAAATAATAAGTAACACCCCATGCTTAAAAATTATTTCACCACTGCCTACCGAAATCTCATTAGAAAAAGAGCAAGCACATTTTTTAATGTTGCCGGACTTACACTTGGCATAGCCGGTAGCATTGTCTTGTTTTTGTTGGTAACAAGAATTCTGAGTTTTGATAAGTTTCAAACTAACTACTCAAGAATTTATAGAGTAGTGACGGAAGAGGGAACAGGAGAAGATATGTTTCATACTCCAGGTGTGCCTACAATTCTCCCAGTTGCCTTTCGAAATGATTTTGATGAGGCCGAGCAAGTAGTAATTACTTCTTATGAAGGCAGTGGATTAGTGCTTATCCCTCAAAAAGATGGTGCGCCTCAAAAATTTCAAGAGGAAGACGGAGTTGTATTTACCGAACAATCATTCTTTAACATATTTGACCGTGCTGTGCTTCATGGAGAAATTAGCAAAGCATTGGACGAACCAAATGAGGTAGTGATTTCTAAAAAACTTGCCGAAAAATATTTTGGTAAGGAAGATGCTCGTGGAGAAATCCTAAATTTTCGTGATCAGGATTACAAAGTGTCGGCTATTATTGATGATACAAAAAGTAATACAGATTTTCCATTTACCCTTTTACTCTCATATGAAACAGTTCGCAAACAATATGAAGAGCAAGGCTGGGGCAGTACATCAAGTGGAAACCAATGCTATTTTTTATTAAAAGATGGTATTGATATTGAGAAGCTCGAGGGCAGAATGCAAGCCTTTACGGATAAGTATATAGGAGAAGATAATTACAGTAAGCGAATCTTTAATCTTCAACCACTGAATGAATTGCATTTTGATACCCGTTATTATGGATATGGGGGAGCAACAGTTAGTAGAGGAAATATATTGGCGTTAGTTTTTATTGGAATCTTTCTAATACTAACGGGCTGTATAAATTTTATTAATCTTTCTACCGCTGAATCTATTAAGCGTTCCAAAGAAGTGGGGATTAGAAAAACTTTAGGGGGTACTCGAAATCAATTGGTTGGTCAGTTTTTAGGTGAAACTGGAATTGTAACATTTATTTCGATTATACTGGCTATTGTGTTAGCTCAATGCGTATTAATTTATCTTAATCCTTTTATGGAATTGGATTTGGAAATCGCTCTTCCGGGAAATTTGTCATTGCTAATTTTTTTGGTGATTCTCTTTGTTGCTGTTTCACTATTGTCGGGAATTTATCCTGCATTTATCATGTCTGGCTATAGCCCTGCAATGGTAATGAAGAACAAAACAGCGAATAGAAATTCAACCGGCTTTTTTATGCGAAAGGGATTGGTAGTACTTCAATTTTTCATTTCGCAATTGCTTATTGTAGGAACTATTGTAATCATTTCGCAAATGAATTATTTCAGGACGAAGGACCTTGGATTTGATAAGGAAGCAATTATTCGCATTCCTATTCCTGAACAAGAGCGTGTTGAAAATTCAACCGGAGCGAGTAAAATGCGAGCTCTGAAAAATGAAATTCTAAGAATTGCGGGGGTGGAGGTGGCCAGCCTTTGTAATACTCCGCCTTCTTCGGGAAGTGTGAGTGGAACAGGTTTTATTTTGGAGGGAGAAAGTGACGAGCAGAGAAAGGATACTCAAGTAAAAACAGTTGATGTTGATTACGTAAAGCTATTTAAATTAAAATTAATAGCAGGACAAAATTTGACTGATCTTGATACGGCTACAGGCTACATTGTTAACAGAGAGTTTGCTAAAGTTGCAGGCTTTCTGGACCCTGAAGAGATGGTGGGTAAGCGAATTCGTATTTGGGGACGAATGTATCCTGTAGTGGGTGTAGTAGAAAATTTTCACACAACATCATTGCATCAAAAGATTGAACCCACTGTCATGTTCAACCGACTTAGTAACTATCGCACGCTGGCTGTCAAGGTTAATCAACACGCTTTTCAAGAGAGCCTACCCAAAATAAAACAACTATGGGAGTCTGCTTATTCAAAACATATTTTTGATTATTCTTTTTTAGATAAAGACATTCAGGCTTTTTATGATGGGGAAGAGAAGATGTCCCTGTTGTTAAGTATGTTTACTTCTATCGCTATCTTAATTGGATGTATCGGATTGTTTGGGTTGGCAACCTTTATGGCAAATCAAAAAACGAAAGAGATAGGAGTGCGAAAAGTATTGGGCGCATCCGTAAAGGGAATTGTTTTCTCCTTTTCGAGAGAATACATTATTCTGGTCTTGATTTCTTTTCTTTTTGCAGCTCCTTTTGCATGGTATGTAATGAGTACATGGCTCGATGAGTTTTCGTATAAGATTACATTAGGGCCAACAGTCTTTCTGGTAGGCTTAGCAAGCACGTTAATTATTGCTGTGCTAACCGTTGGATACAAATCGTTTCAATCGGCTACAGCAAATCCAGTGGATGCATTGAGAAGTGAATAGGGAGATTATGCAATACGTTAGTCCGTGGTGAAATATTAGTACCAGTGCTTTTGGATGAGTTGCAGCATCTCCGCATGTACTTCACCTCCTGCACACAACTCACCACCGTGAAGAAAATTCTCACCGCCTTTAAAATCAGTTACTATTCCCCCTGCTTGCTGTACAATAAAAGTTCCTCCTGCCACATCCCAAGGTGAAAGATTGTATTCAAAAAATCCTTCCAGCTTGCCGCACGCTACATACGCTAAGTCCATGGCAGCACTGCCTAACCTGCGAATGCCGTGAGTTTTTTCGAGAAATTCTTTAATAATCTCCAGATAGTTTTCTCTTTTATCTAAATGATAATAGGGAAACCCGGTTGCTAATAAACTTTCTTCTAATTTATTGATAGGTGAAATTCTAATTTCCTTTTGATTGCAATAGGCAGGGTTGTTTTCAATGGCATGGTAGCAATCTCTGTGACTTACGTCATAAACAATTCCCATTACGGTCTTTTCTTTCTTTTGCAAACCAATGCTAATGGCATAAATAGGTAAACCATGTAAGTAGTTGGTTGTTCCATCCAGAGGATCTATGATCCATTTGAAGTCATTAGTTCCTTTTGTTTCGGTTCCTTCTTCCGCTAAAAATCCTGCTCCCGGTAGTAGTTCACTTAATCGAGCCACCAATCTTTTTTCAGACTCTTTGTCAACATAAGAAACGAGATTACTAAAACTTCCTTTTTGCTCAATTCTTGAGAGATCAAAATTTTCAGATTCTTTGCTCATGAACTCACCTACTTCTTCACATAATGAGATCACATCTTGTTCCAATCCAGCTAAGTTCATTTTTTCTGAGTTTGGTATTTAACAAAAGACAACAGAACAACTAACACAGAAACCCAAGCTGAGGTTTTCGCTACTAGCTCGCCTTGCTTTAAGTTTTGTGCATCTAATATATTCGATTCAGAGGTGTAGAACGAAATCATCTGTAAGCGATTTACACCTGGGGTTTCCAATTGGTAGGAAAGGAGAGGAGGAATTATGATTAGTACAATGGCTAAGATAAATAGATACACCCGAAAAGTTTTAGTCTGGAAAAACGATAAATAGAAAACCAAGTTGACTACCAAAATCCAAAGCGAAATCCCAAGATAGCCAACATAGTGTGTCCACTGGGTCGAATTCTCATATAGGCTTAACGCATCGGCCAGAAAGATAGTTTGTTCTCTCCACGGAAGTGCCAGGAAAAGATATTCTAAACCCAGCCAAAAGAAGATGATTGTGAACTTGCCTAATCGCGACCCCAAATTTTGATAGGCAAATGAATACCCAACAAAAGCAAGGGTTAGTACGATGGCTTGTGCCAGAACAAGTACGAGTAAATGAAAATCAAACAGGGTTGCCGCAAAAAACGCAACAGCCAACGCCAAAAGGATTAACTCAAAACGATTCCACGGGTTTTTACTTGTATTGGCATGATCGCTTATAGCAAATAGCGGAGCTACTCCTACAAAAATGAGTACCGGAAATGATTTCATTAACCAACCGGCCATTAAAAGCACCAATGAGAGCGCAAGCAAGCCCCACGGATTCCAGGTAACACTATTCTTTTTTGCCATCGATCACGATCACAATTTCGCCTTTAACATCTTTCTTTTTAAAGTGCTCTAACACTTCGGTCACCAGTCCGGTTTTAGTTTCTTCATGGAATTTGGTCAACTCACGCGAAACAGAAACCATTCGCTCGGGGCCAAAGAATTCAACAAGCTGCTCAAGTGTTTTAACAAGCCTGTGTGGTGATTCGTAAAGCACTACTGTGCGATCTTCTTCACTAAGTTTTTTAAGCATGGTTTGCCGGCCTTTTTTGTGAGGTAAGAAACCTTCGAAGGCAAACCGGTCGGTTGGGAATCCTGATTTTACCAGTGCAGGAATAAGTGCTGTGGCACCAGGCAAACAATCAATCTTTAATCCTTCTTTTAGTGTTTCACGAACTAATAAAAATCCTGGGTCAGAAATGCCGGGGGTACCGGCATCACTAATCAAGGCCATGATTTCACCGCCTTGCATGCGTGCGATCAATCCGGCCAACGTCTTATGTTCATTAAAAATATGGAAACTTTGCAATGGTTTTGAAATCTCGTAATGCTTAAGCAGGAAACCTGAAGTGCGAGTGTCCTCCGCTAAAATAGTGTCGACCGATTTTAGAACTTCCAGCGCTCGTAGCGTAATGTCCTGAAGGTTTCCAATCGGAGTTGGTACCAGGTATAAAGAGGTCTTTACTTCTTCCACAGCTAAATCAATTGGTCAATCGCCTTAGCAAGGTCGCGATCTTTATCCGTAACAATATCGCCTGCATCATGTGTACTTAGTTCAAAGCTCACGGTATTATACACGTTTGTCCATAACGGATGATGATCGGCTTTTTCTGCAATCAAAGCCACTTTAGTCATAAAGCCAAAGGCTTCTGTAAAGTTTTTAAAGATAAAAGTCTTCTTTAACCGATTGTTTTCTTCTTTCCACATACATAATCAGTTTTAATTGGTGAGATAAAGTTAGAAGAAAGAGCGTAGCTATGTAAACTTTTGAAGATCGTTTAAAGGGCTACAATCCCTTCAATTTTAGTGGCGGCCTTATAAAATTCAACCACGGACTCACTGTTGGGAGCCATCACATCAATTGTTACACTGGTGTAGTTTCCTTTCTTAGAAGGTCTTTCAGTTGTTGTATGATTGTGAAATAAAGCTTTCAATTCTTGTTCTTTACCTGCAGGCACAATAAACTTAAATGTATAAAGGGCAGGCCATGCATAAAATTGATCCAGCTGAACCTTAAAATTATCAAACCACTGTTCGTCCATAATTGTATAATAATAAAAAAGCGTCCTGAACCTATCGGTCAGGACGCCTGTATTTTCTGTTACAGAATGCTAAAAGAACTTGTAACGCTTATCCTCAATATTAGCACCTTCTTTCAACGCTTCGGAAATCGCATAAGCTGATTTTCCATTTAAACCCTGAAGTAATTGATTGCGGAACATACTGTAATCACCCACTGCTGGTGCAATTGTTTTGTTTTGTAGTTCGGCTACCAGCACCCCATTTTCTCCGGCAAATGGCTCAGATCGTTTACCATTTTCAAGTGCGAATATTTTACCCACCGCAACTGGATCTAACCCTACGCTTGGCAATGTATTTGAATTCAATTTTAAGTCACTTGATGAGCCTACGATGGCATCAGTACCAAAAAGTTTTGCTAGTTCTTCAATTGCATCTGTCTTGCCTTTCAGCTTCTCGATGATTTGTTTTCCTTTTACCTCATTACGAACAGCTGGCGCAATTTCTTCTTTCACATCTTCGAAAGAGCGAATACCGTCTTTTGTTTCTTCTGTCATAACAGCGACAACATAGTCTGAATCTAATGTAAACACATCGGATACCTTACCAATTTTTGCATCGCGGAACAACCAGGTAATCATACTGCGTGCGTCACCTAAATTGTTAATTCTGCGGTCGGCAGTTTTTAAATCGTTGGATGTCATCACCATTAATTTTTCTTGCTTGGCGCGATCCGTAAAATCATCGACTCCTGATAAGTCAATAGCAAAATTTTGTGCTTTCAAGAACGCTGCGTTTTGAGTTTCGTCACTTGGAACGATTTCCAATTCAATGGTTGCAACCGTATAGGAAGTGTAATCCACTAATTCTGTAACGTCAATGATATGATAGCCAAATTGGGTCTCAACAACATCGTTAAGCACACCTGTTTTTTTAGCACCGAAAACAGCCTGTTCAAAGGGCTTAACCATACCACCCGATGAAAATGAGCCTAGATCTCCACCTTGTGTTTTTGTTCCATCAGTACCAAACTCAAGCGCTTTAGCGGCAAAATTGGCACCGGCTTTAATCTCAGCGAGTACTTTTCTTGCTTTTTCCTTGGCAATCTTTTTGGCGGCATCAGTTTCATCATCCCATCTAAATAAAATGTGACTGGCTCTTGCTGTACCTACTGTATCTGCACCGGATTTTACAATTTTAATGACCTTGTATGAACCGCCATCCAAGAATGGACCGATTACATTACCGATGGTTAATTGATCTTTCTTGTCAGTTAGAAATGCAGGCAAGGTAGAAGTAGAATATTTTGTGAAGGGCTCATTACCCTCTGTGTTTGCTGCTGCGAATAATGAATCTTCTGTAACTGTCTTGAAGTCATTCGCAATTTTTTCCAATTCCAAACGAATTTCTGTTGAGTCAGTCGAAGAAGCTTCGATCGGGAAGGAGACATAACTTAAGCTGCGAGTTTTTTCAGCCTTGTACTTTTCTTTGTTGCGATTGTAGTAGTCTTTTAGATTGCCATCGGTAACTTTTATGGCAGAGTCACTTACAACAAAATAAGGAACATATAAATACTTAACTTCAGCAACATCATTTTGTGTATGATAATCTCGTTCAGCCTCAGCCTCTGTAACGTAGTTCGTTTTAACGATTAGATTTTCATACTTAATGCGCTCACGACCTAATCCTAAATCTTGTTGGAAGGATGTCCAGCGGTATTTAGCTTCATTAAATCCGGCTAACGCTTGAGGATCGATGGGTGCTGGAATATTGAATTGATTGATGTACTGCAATAAACGGGAACGATCAAAATTCCCAGCGGAATCCAGAAAAGAAGATTTTACATTCTCATCTATATTCTTTCCCTGAATCATATCCCATACTTCATCAACGGTTACTTGCACACCTACTTTTTCAAATTGTGGCTTAATGGCTTTTTTGGCAATCAATAATTCCCAAGCCTGCTGTTGCAATAAAGGTCTTTCACGATCGCCAGGCTGACGCCCAAAGTTTAGGATATAATTGTTTTCACGCTCTTGAATAGCGGCCTGATATTCCTCAAGCGTAATGGTGCTTCCACCAATCTCTCCAACCGTGTTTTCATTTCCAAATACTGAGCGAGTGCCATTACCAAAAAGGTCGTTTAATACAAAGGCAGCAATTGCGATTGCTACAAAACCCACAACCCACTTGGTCATCTTGTTCCTCAACGTTCCTATCAATGCCATAAAAGAAAATTATAAATGTTTGAATCTGTTTAAATCCTGTTTTGAGGCTTTTTAATTAAAATTAGCCTTGATTTTGTTTAAAGAACCGCAAATTTAACCCGTTAAATCAATTCGGCAAAGGAGAGTTTTTAATATTACTTGAATTGATAGTTGTTGGCGGTCAATTAGTTAGTGGAATCAGATAAGCAGCTGGTATATAGCTATTAGCAGGTGGTAATAGCTTATTTTTTCAGTTTTCTATAGGTGTAAATGAAAAAGAGCATAATTGCCATCATAACCTCCCAATAGGCTTGCCCTATCCCCACGGTCATGGTTTCATAGATGCCTATAATTACGAAAAAAGCTGCCAGTGAGAGAATAAGAATGTCCAACAGTTTCATGACGAGTTTTCTTGATTTTTAAAGTTTGGGCTAATCCTCTACTTCAAATTCGCCTTCCGGATTTTTAATCTGATAGTTTGATAAATCCTGATCAGCGTCTAAGCCCGTGCCATAGATTACCTCATTTTGTAATTTGATGGTCACGAATTTATCGGTAAATATTTTTTTTGTATCTCGTCTCCAGAATAATTCTTCGGTGTTTAACTGCTCCTGTTTTTCGATGTTGATTACCTCCACCGCACCCCGACCGCGCCATTTATTTTCATCTTTAAAAAAATAGGCGCTATTCGCTTTCAGTGTAGATGTCTTCTTCCCCAACTCGTCATAAAATTCAATGTATATTCCTTCCGGGAATTCCTGATCGCCATTTTGGAATTCGAAGATCTTCTTGGCCTTCAGCATCACCTTCACTACTTCTTTTTCGGTGTAGAACATCGTTACCTCCTCAGCTTCGCTCAGTGGCCCTTCATAGATAATGGGCTTAGCCGTTTCTGTTTGATTGCATCCCGAAAGGAAACAAACCAAAAGCAGCAAGATTGAACTACCCGATTTAATGCTGAGTGATTTAAAGTTCATTTGAAATAAAGAAGGCTGGCCTTGCAGCCAGCCTTCCAAAAAGATTTGATATTTATTATTCTTTACCGCGGGTGCGCAACACTACGGTTTCGCCTACCCAACATGAAAGGGATTTAGTTTCGCCTTCTTTCCAGTTTAACTCAAACAATTCAGTTACGGATGGAAATTGAGCTTTGGCTTGTGCCATTTTTTGGCCATTGCCAGCTTTAGAATACATGTCATAGGCAGCTAAGTAAACCAAGCGATCTTCGGCAATACTTACCCCTTTTGAACAGTCTTTTCCGGCACCCATATACAAGTCACCTATTTTTTCAAGACCTTCTTTGCCAGCTTTGCGGTATGCTTCACGTGCCGCTGATTTACTTCCTTTCTGAGCTAACAAATCGCCCACAAAAATATTTGAAGTTTCCTTGTTGGCAGGAGTTGAAGCCAATTCTACAGCTTCAGATGCTAATGACTCTGCCTTCTCCATGTTTCCATTCTTCGCATAAATTTTGGCCATGTTAATAGCTAACCCATAATCCGGACTTTGCTTATGGATAATTTCAGCTGTTTCTAACCAAAGTGGATCTTCAATGCAACCACCCGTGGTCATGAATTGGAATATCCTTTTGGTTAAGACAAGATCTTTTGGATTTAGTCTGAACTTAGGTTCCATTTTAGTTTTAACTATTTCGCAATTGATATCAACGATTTTTAACAAAATATCATCAATGGCTGTTTTTGTCTTCTTAAGACGATCAACATCTGCTTGCTTATTTTCAGCTTGTGCCTTCTTAATTTTTGCATCAATTACTTCAGATAGTTTGTCATAGCGTTCAAATACCTGATCGTCTGTAAGATTTTTCAAAAGAGCATCATTCAATTGAATTACCTGCATGTAGGTCATTAAGTTGTTTTCCAAAACATTATTACCACTGATTTGAAAGACCTTATCATACAAAGCCAACACCTCAGCCGTTTTTGCTTTGTTTTGTCCATTATAGACAGCTGCGTAAATGGCCTTGCGGTTTAAAACATTTTCTTCATCGCCACATTGCGTTATACGCATATCGTACAACATCATTAACGAATCAACCAACACTTGTTTCTTTACAGGGTCTTTTTCGGCAGCAGCCAGATTATTATAGATATCGGTACCATCTATATAAAGGCGGGTATTCCAATCAGGAGCATTTTTAAGCATCCATTGAAAAGCTTTAACAGCACCTCTATAATTTTTCTGTTTTAATGCATCACCATAGATAGCCACAGACTCTTCAGCTTTTGCTTTGTCTTCGGGCCATTTAACTTCTTTGCACTGGCTATAACCAGAAACAGAAGTAAGGATTATGAGGGTTAATCCAAGTAGCGATGATTTCATTTTTATTTTCATTGTTCTGTTAGTTTAATCAAACCTTCTCCTAATAAACCAGTTATCGTTAAAAGTCACGCCAAAATAAATCTTAAAATAATTTTCTTCAATTGTATTATCATTCAAATTTCCTCTTTTCCCAACCTTAACTGCAAAGTCAAGACTTGATGCTCGGCTTACAGGCATGGAGAACCCAAAATTAATGCCAAAATCTTTAACGGCCATCCCATTAATCAAATAAGGGTATTTATCATAGCTTACGCCTGTTCGGTAAGTCATTCGTTTTAAATAGCTACCGAGTGCTGTAGGGTCAGGAGTAAACTCCGTCCCCCATGATAATTTCCAACCAGACGTTGCGCCTTGTGAAGATCCTTTGAAGTCGCGAAACTGTGAATAGTCAAGAAAAGTATAATCGACCCCTGTCATCCATTTTATCCCTTTTCCAAAGGAAATTCCGCCTGATAATGCTTGCGGCAAGGTAATTGACCCTGGAGCATTGTTAATTACGGTGGTAGAATCAATCGGATTTCCAGATAAGTCTCTTCGCTCAACTCTGGCAGTGAAACTAGTATTCAACTTTGCTTTCAAATCGTAAACCAATCCTATGTTGAGCATATAGTTTTTTCTGAAAACAGAATCCTTGTGATAAGATAATCCCAGTGTAAAATCAAAATCTTTCACATAGGTTCTTTCATATATGGTAGGGATGTATGTGATGGGTTGCGAACTCTGTGAAAGTCCATTTGAATATTCATTAATAATTGAACCAAAGAGATAAGACGCTTTTAAGCCAACTGAAAAATCTTTATGCAAGGAAACTCCATTTGACCAGGACAATTGATTGATTCCACCACTGCCTGTTTCAGTTACGTTAACTTTGGTAGTACTACCTTCAATATTATCAACATAATTGTGCTTATAATTAACCGCAGAGTAGGGGGCTAGCCCAATAGAGGTTGACCACTTGTTATACTTTACTGGAAACCCTAGCATAAGATAATTCAAATTACCATTTACGCTTGATTCTGAGCTCCCGTTTCCTTTTACAGTTCTTTTTTCACCAATTAGACCGGCTTCAAAAACGGTGACACGATTGAAAACAAGAAGGGCTGGATTCTGATTATTTAAGTAATAGTATTGAGGATTGCTAACCCCTACGCCTGCCATTCCTTGGTTATGAGCCAATGCATTGCCATAATAATCACCAATTCCTACATACGAAAAAGGTGACTTTGCAACCTGACTCCATGCCTCTGAAAAACAGAGTAATGAAAGGCCTAATAAGTAGGGAAAAATCTTCTTATAATTCAACATGATAAAGTAAAATCCCGTTTAATCCGTCAAAAACGAGATCAGGGGCTACAAATATGGGGTGTTTAAGATTGTTTTCAAAAAACGAATGATCTCCACCACTTAAAATCACACGTATATCGGGATATAATTCTTTGTATTGATTAATAATCTCGTTCACTTCAGCAATCACTCCATTGTTCACTCCGCTTTGCATACAGGTTTCTGTGCTGTCACCAATTAATTTGCTTTTAGAAATCGATTTTACCAGAGGTAATTTTGATGTAAACGTATGCATGGCTTCAAATCGCATAGAAATTCCTGGAGAGATGGCTCCACCGTGATATGTTTTATTTCGATCTAAAAACTCATAATTGATACAAGTACCAGCATCGATTACAAGACAATCTTGATTAGGGTATAAAAAGAATGCTCCGCACGCGGCAGCAATACGATCTACACCCAATGTGTGTGGAGTTGCGTACGCCAATTTGATTGGAAGCTGTAGCGAAGAAGTGAGAGAAATTTTTTTTCCTGTGTTTGAAGACCAACTTAGAATTTCTGTTGGATCGAACTTGACTGAGCTTACCAAAACATGATCGAACGAATTTTCTTCAATGAATTTTTTAAGATCAGATGCATGAGAGAAAAATTCTTTTCGAATTAAAATGGCATTATCAAAAATGCCTGCTTTAAAACGTGTATTACCCGAGTCAACAACCAGATTCATAGATTTCCTTCAACCCCCAAAAATAAGCAAAGTAGTTCCATGTGTGTTTTAATATCTTTGGTGCGCATTAAAACAACTAAGATGAAACTCCTCCTTGAAAAGTTTGAAAATAAAAAGCCTGAAATTGTTTTTGAATGGAAGGACAGCGAAACAGAGGCCGAGGGATGGGTGGTAATTAATTCGTTGCGCGGTGGCGCAGCGGGTGGCGGCACCCGCATGCGTGTTGGGCTAGACAAGAGAGAGGTTGAATCGCTTGCAAAAACAATGGAGGTAAAGTTTACGGTTTCGGGGCCACCCATTGGAGGCGCCAAATCAGGAATAAATTTCGATCCTAATGATCCCCGTAAGGAGGGTGTATTGCAACGCTGGTATGCGGCAGTTATGCCACTACTTAAATATTATTATGGAACGGGTGGCGATTTAAATGTTGACGAAATTCATGAAGTAATTCCCATTACGGAAGATGTGGGCATTTGGCATCCACAAGAGGGAGTTTTTACTGGGCATTACAAACCTTCTGAACCACAGAAAGTAAATCGTATCGGACAATTGCGTCAAGGTGTAATTAAGCTGATAGAAAATGAAACATACACACCATCTCTGCAAAAGAAATATACGGTAGCCGATATGTGTACAGGGTATGGGGTGGCAGAAGCTGTGCGTCATTATTATGAATTATGGGGTGGATCATTGAAGGGTAAGCGAGCCGTAGTTCAGGGTTGGGGTAATGTAGGCGCAGCAGCCGGATTTTATCTTGCCCAAATGGGGGTTAACGTAGTGGGCATTCTCACACGCGAAGGTGGACTCATTAATCAAGGTGGATATTCTCAAGAAGAGATAAATAAATTAGTTGTTAACAGAGAAGGAAATCGATTAGTAACGGATGAACTCTTGTCTTTTGACCTTGTGAATCAAAAGATTTGGGATTTGGAGTTTGAAGTTTTTATTCCGGCAGCGGCATCCAGATTAATTACAAAAGATCAAATTGATCGAATGATTAATTCTGGCGTTGAGGTATTCTCTTGTGGTGCAAATGTTCCCTTTGCTGATAAAGAAATCTTCTTTGGTGCAACAGGCTTGTATGCTGACGAAAAACTTTCTGTAATCCCGGATTTTATTGCCAATTGTGGCATGGCTCGGGTGTTTGCCTATTTTATGGAAAAGGAGGTTAGTATGACTGACGAAGCAATTTTTACGGATATTTCACAAACAATTTACAACGCGCTTGCAAAGACAAAGAAAATTAATTCGTCAAAAACTAAACTCGCTCAAACCTCCTTTGAAATTGCCTTAAAAGAATTAGTTGTTTGATTCTACACAACATGATGTACAGCTAAGTAGGGTTGAATAATCAGGTAAATGATTGCTCCGGCAAAGTATCCTAACATGGCGAGCAGAGAGATCCGTTTGATATACCAAATGAAATCAATTTTTTCCATTCCCATAGCGGCAACTCCTGCAGCTGAACCAATTATTAGAATACTACCTCCTGTGCCAGCGCAATAGGCAAGGTACTCCCAAACCATATGGTCTTGATAATAAATATCCATATTGTACATTCCCATACTAGCGGCCACTAAGGGCACGTTATCAACAATTGCCGATAACATTCCGATCAGAGTTACAATAATGCGTTGGTCACCAAATGTGTGATCTAACCAAGTAGCAAGATGATGAAGAAGTTGCATTGACTCTAATGCTCCAACCGCTAGCAGAATGCCAAGAAAAAAAAGTACACTGGGCACATCAACCCGGGATAATGCACCGGCAGCGGTGTATTTTTTTTTGATGGCGTCATCCAAATCTGGATTAATGAATTCTGAGACAACCCAAAGAACGCCTAAGCCCAAGAGCATACCAACATATGGAGGCATGTGAGTAACTGTTTTAAAGATCGGAACAAAAACCAGAGCACCAACACCCAGTAAAAGCATAATCCTACCTGATTTAACTACTTCTTCTGTATCTCCTGATTTATGATCAGCTTGGCCAAGCGTTCCCTTTAATGTAAAATTGAGAATGAGAAGTGGAATTAATAAGCAAGTGACACTAGGTAAGAAAAGTGTGACCATAATATTCCCTGTAGAAATCTGTCCCCCAATCCATAACATCGTGGTAGTAACATCTCCAATCGGTGTCCATGCACCTCCTGCATTAGCAGCAATAACAATGATGCCCACAAAGAACAAACGCATTTGTCTATCAGGAATTAGTTTTCGCAAAAGAGAAACCATCACAATGGTGGTGGTAAGATTATCGAGTATAGAAGATAAGAAAAACGCCACCCAGGCAACAATCCAAAGGAGTACTTTAGGATTTTTTGTATGGATACGATCTGTAATAAAGCGAAAGCCATGATGTGCGTCTACCAGTTCAACAATCGTCATAGCGCCAAGCAAAAAGAACAGGATTTGTGAGATGCCAGCTAAATGTTCATTCAATTGACTCAATACGAATTCTCTGTATAATTCAATTTGAGAAAAGGCTGAATATTTTGTGACTCCCGCTTCTAATTTTAGATGTTCTGAAAATGTTGAAAATGCCGAGCTGGAGAGAATAGAATGGGAAGGATTGGAAAGAATGAAGAATGTCCAGCATAACACTCCCGTTAATAAAGCGGAAGCTGTCTTATTAATTTTTAAAGGGTGCTCCAGTGCGATTGCAAAATAGCCAATCACAAAAACAACAATAATAAGTGCTTCCATGAAGAGAGGGTGGGTTTATACATCAATATACCACCGCAGAATGATAGGGAGCAAGTAACCTCTGGGAATTAGTTTACTCACCGACTAACCTTACACAGCATGATGAACTGCCAGGTAGGGTTGAATAATCAGGTAAATAATTGCCCCTGCAAAGTATCCAAGCATGGCCAATAATGAAATTCGTTTTATGTACCAGATGAAATCAATTTTTTCCATACCCATTACGGCAACTCCTGCAGCAGAACCAATAATTAATATGCTTCCTCCCGTACCCGCGCAATAGGCTAAGTACTCCCATATCAAATGATCCTGAGGGTAAATTGCCATATCGTACATCCCCATGCTGGCAGCAACCAAAGGCACGTTATCAACAATGGATGATAAAATTCCTATTAATGTTACGATGATTCTTTGATCACCGATTGTGCTGTCAAGCCACATTGCGAAATGGCCAAGTATCTCCATGGATTGCAAAGCACCAACCGCTAATAAAATCCCAAGAAAGAATAACACGCTAGGTACATCAATTCGAGTTAATGCACCTGCGGCAGTGTAAGGGCGCTTGTCGGCTTCATCCATATCAGGATTAATTAGTTCAGACACAACCCACAGCACACCCAGTGCTAAAAGCATTCCTAAATAGGGTGGTAAATGTGTTACTGTTTTAAAAATTGGAACAGAGACTAACCCACCAACACCCATAATCAACATGGTGGTTGAACCTTTAATGGGTGCATTACCATGTCCGTGGCCGCCATGTTCATGATCATTGCTATGATCATGACTGCCTGCATGGCCAAGTTCACCTTTCATAGTAAATTGAAGATAGATTAATGGCACAACCATGCACACAAGGCTTGGTAAGAAAAGCGTCAGCATAATATTGCCGGAAGAAATTTGCCCACCAATCCACAACATGGTGGTAGTTACATCTCCAATGGGAGACCATGCTCCTCCTGCGTTGGCGGCAACAACAATCATACCCGCAAAAAATAAACGCATCTGTTTATTGGGAACCAGTTTTCTGATCAACGAGATCATTACAATAGAAGTAGTCAGATTGTCAAGGATGGCAGAAAGAAAGAAGGTAAGTGTACAGATAATCCATAATAGCTTTTTAGGATTTTTGGTATTGATGCGATCTGTAATGATTCGAAAACCTTGGTAGGCATCTACCAGCTCTACAATGGTCATAGCTCCCATTAGGAAGAATAAAATCGCAGAGATTTCGGCAAGATGTTCGCCCAATTGTTCGCCAATGTGATGAATAGAATCAGGAGAAGAAATCGCGTATAGTGTCCAGCAGATAACACCTGTTAAAAGTGCGGATGCTGTTTTATTTATTTTGATGGGATGTTCAAGAGCGATGGCCAGATAGCCAACAACAAAGACAATAATTACAATCGCTACCATAAATCTTCAGGTTAAGGTCTATGGTAAATATAAGTGAAAATAATCACTCCGATTATTAAAATTCAATTGCGACTTTATTACAGGATAAGCGGTTATAATTCTTTATAAAAACTTCAGATTTTACAAATGAAAAATCCCTTCGTTTAGCAAATTTAACGCTTTGTCTTTTTGACCTGTCTCAACCAAGATAGAAATATTGTTTTGACTGCCGCCATACGATACCATACGAATGGGGACGGTGGCTAGCGATTCAAAAACCTCTTTTAATACACCTTCTTTTTCAGAAAGTTTGTTACCCACAATACAGATAATACTTTGATTTTCATCTACGCCAATAGTTCCAAAGTTCTTCAATTCATCGAGAATGGCAGGCAGGTTCTTGTTATCGTCAAT
>CAWBCB010000149.1:0-22131 GCA_963787095.1 uncultured Cytophagales bacterium
ATGGACAAAAATGGTTGGTGAGTGTTCATCTAACCATCTGATATAGAAGGATTCAACGGCAAAAAATTGGAGGAAATTGAAAATGGTTTCAATTTCCTCTTTTCATTTTATGAACAGACACAAAAAAGTCTTGCTGGGGATGTGGTAGTTTCCAGGTTATCCGTTGGGGAAGACGTGATAAGAAGCAGCGATTTAAATGTAAATCATGTGGGTTGTTGTTTACATGGACTAATCCTTCGGTGGCAGAAAGCAACCGATTCGTGTGGTTTAAAAAATGGGTGATCGCTCGTCAAACATTGGAGCAATTGAGTGACCTAAGTGGTTACTCTGTTCGCACGTTAAAACGGTATTTTCACCACTACCTGATTGAACCTCCTGTTCTAAGTGTCTATCCTAGTGAACGTGTCAACCTGCTCATTGATGGAACATACTTTAACAATGACTTGTGTCTAATTCTTTACAGAGATAACACAATTAAGTTTACTCAATTGTATCGACTCACAACAGGAGAATGGTATGAGGAACTCAAAGAGGATCTGGAAAATCTTATGACCTTACAGGTTCAAATAGAAAGCATCACTTGTGACGGCCATAAGGCTTTGTTGAAGGCCGTTAAGAAGGTATGCCCTCAAGTTATTCTACAACGCTGTGTGGTGCATATCCAGCGAATGTGCCGGATTTGGCTTACGATGAGACCTAAAACTATTCCTGGCTTAGAGCTACGCTCAATTGTGTCCAAACTTCACACCATCAAGACTCCAACAGAAAGAGACTATTGGATCGTCAGCCTGGTGGAGTGGCATGATCGCCACAAAGACTTCATCAACGAAAAGAGTTATCAATTAACCACCGGAAGGTATTGGTATAAACACAAACTAGTCAGGCGTTCCTTTATGGTAATCCGCAAAGCACTTCCACAAATGTTTCATTACCTTGACAATGATCGTATACCTAAATCAACCAACGGATTGGAGTCTTTCTTTGGTCATCTAAAAGGGCATCTCGCTGTTCATCGTGGACTCTCTATCAAGCACAGAAAAAATTTCATACAGTGGTATTTGTATTTTAAGAACGCTCCGCGTTCTAAGTTTTCTTAGACCATAAACTCTTGGAATGAGAAGCAGAGAAGGCTCCCTTAACGAGGAGCCTTCTAACCATTCCAGTCGGTAAATCTTATTGCTGACAAGTTGCTCTCCAGCAGAGCTTGCTTCCTCTTCAGATCTACGATGGGAATAAAATAAATTTTAAAACAAATATCACCAACCATTTTTGGCACCATTACCTGTTTTATTGATAGTCTCTTAAAATGAAATTAATTCGCTCTGATTGCAATAACAGGGTCAAGGCGGGCAGCCATGGCAGCCGGGATAATTCCAGCGATCAAACCAATGGATGAAGACACACCAATTCCCAACACAATATTTTTAACTGAGAGTACCACTTGCAAGCTTCCAAACGGTGCCAGCGTCATCAGCCAAACCAGAAACAATCCAGCCAAACCTCCTATCAAACTCAGAAAGATGGATTCAAACAAAAATTGAAAAAGTATAAAATAGTTTTGCGCACCCAATGATTTTTGCAATCCGATAATACTAGTACGTTCCTTTACCGAAACAAACATGATGTTGGCAATTCCAAACCCACCCACCAGCATGGAGAACCCACCAATGATCCAACCTGCAATACTCAACACGTCAAATACTCCACTGATTGCATTCGCAATAGCTTCGGGTCTATTAAGCGCAAAGTTGTCTTTCATAATTGGTTTTAGTCCGCGCTTTACACGCATTAAACCACGAGCTTCATTTTCCATTTCAACCAAACCAATATCATCCACAAATCCTTTAAGACCAATGTCCGATCCTAATTCATACCAGCGACCTGTTCCCGTTTGATACAATTTTCTGAAAGCATCATAAGGAATGATTACTCCATAATCTTTACTGGGTGTACCTAAAAAACTCTCGCCTTCTCTAACAGTTACTCCTACAATACTAAACTTCAGATTTTTAATTTTTATCGTTTGCCCCATTGGCGAATCTATATTTGGGAAAAGTGCTTTTGCAATCTCATAACCAATAATCACAACATTCCGCCCCGATTCAATCTCATCATTAGTCAGGTATCGACCCTTCTCAATATTGATTTCAAAAATCTTATCATAATCAAGATCTGCACCAGTCAGGTTGATCTGGCTTATACCATTGTTGCCTGCTTTTATTGTCATTCCACCACGATCGGCATAAATAGAAACAGTCTCCGCTTTTTTCATGTTAGCCTTCAAAAACTTGTATTCCGCATAGGAAACATTCGGTCTTTTGATATACTCTTTCCACCAATCACGCCCATTACCACCTGTAAAAGGCCATTTGCCAACGTACACAACGTTACTTCCCAAAAAATTAAAGCTTTCGCGGATATTTTTCTCCAGCGAATCGACCAGTGTGAGAACCGCTATGATCGAAAAGATACCAATTGTTACCCCAAGCAGGGAAAGAACAGTACGTAAAATATTGGATTTCAACGCCTTCCAGGCAAAACCTAGGCTCTCAAAGATTAGTCGAATTGTTAGCATGTGGGTTTAACGCACTTTTAATGATTTCGGGTTGCAATAAACATGGTTTTTTACTCAATCCTTACTGTTTTGGGATTGAATGGCACAGAGTTAATCAAAAACTCATCGATCAGACGCTTGAAATAGCAAATTGTTTCCAAAAACAAAGCAGAAAATTTCATTTGGCACTAAAACATATCCTATTTTTGCGACCTTATTTTAAAAGACCTCACAGGTCACAAAGCCCGTAAGCTTATGAAACTTTCAGAATTCAAATTTGACATTCCAAACAGTTTAATCGCATCGCATCCTGCCGAAAACAGAGATGACGCCCGCATGATGGTTATTCATCGCAACAGCGGAAAGATTGAACACAAAGTATTTAAAGACATCGTTAACTATTTTGACGAAGGTGATGTGATGGTGGGTAACGACACCATGGTGTTTCCTGCACGCCTTTATGGACGCAAAGAAAAGACAGGTGCTAAGATCGAAGTATTTTTATTACGCGAACTAAATGCTGAAATGCATTTGTGGGATGTATTGGTTGATCCAGCTCGAAAAATTCGCGTGGGCAACAAGCTTTATTTTGGCGATGGCGACTTAGTGGCAGAAGTAATTGACAACACTACTTCACGCGGAAGAACGATTCGCTTCTTATTTGATGGCGATTCAGAAGCCTTCGATAAGATTGTTGAAACACTAGGTGAAACTCCCCTACCAAAATACATTAAGCGTAAAGTTGAACCAGCCGATAAAGATCGTTTCCAAACCATCTTTGCAAAAAACAAAGGTGCGGTTTCAGCCCCTACTGCCGGAATGCACTTTACTAAGCAATTAGTAAAACGCCTTCAATTAAAAGGTGTTGATATGGCTTTTGTTACTCTTCACATTGGCTTGGGCACTTTCCGTGCTGTTGATGTGGAAGATTTGACAAAGCATAAAATGGATTCCGAAAACTTTATTGTTGGAACAGAGGCCGTCAACATAGTAAATCGTGCACTTGACGATAAAAAGAAAGTGTGTGCAATTGGTACTACTACCATGCGTGCGTTGGAAACTGCTGTATCTGCCAATAACCGATTGAAGGAACGCGAAGGCTGGACAGATAAGTTTATCTTCCCTCCGTATGAATTTAAAATTTGCAGTGCTATGGTAACAAACTTCCATCAGCCTGAATCAACGTTGCTCATGATGGCATGTGCCTTCGGTGGTTTTGATTTAGTGATGAAAGCGTATGAAACTGCTAAAAAGGAGAAATATAAATTCCTTACGTATGGCGATTCCATGTTGATCGTATAGAATTATTAAGACTCTAATTATCTAATAAAAAAGCCCCGCCCTGCGAAACACATGGCGGGGCTTTTTTATTACAGTCCTTTACGAATTTCGGATTAAGTATAAATGTGCTGTGATTGCTGCGGGATAGATAAATAAGTAAACCGGAGTTGGTTTCAGGAAACCCATCAACATAGTGGACGGAATCAATAACAGAAAAATTCCAATCCCTATAATCCAACCCTTGTTGGGGGAATTCGACTTATAGATTTGCAGCAAACGATACAACAAATAGGTTACAACGGCTACATTGAATGCGAGGAGAAAAATTCTGATAAGTATCATACACTCAAAAAAAGGTATTTTTACAAATCTATGCATTCTACTGAATATGCGCTGATTGTTGCCGGAGGCAAAGGAACTCGCATCAAGAGCAAGCTTCCTAAACAATTTTTAGAATTGAATAGAAAGCCTATTCTTATTCATACCCTTGAAGCATTCTATCGGTATTCGGAAAAAATAAAAATCATTCTTGTCCTTCCTGAAGATGATTTTCCAATCTGGAATGAGTTATGTAGGAAACATTCTTTTAATAAACCTGTCACTTTACAGAAAGGTGGTGAAACCCGATTTCAATCCGTAAAGAATGGACTCGATAAAATTGAAGGTCCAGGCTTGGTGGCTATACATGATGGCGTTCGTCCACTTGTGAGTGAAGATATTATTGGTGCTTCCTTCCGGCTCGCTGCAGTTCATCAATCGGCTGTGGCTGCCGTGCGTTTAAAAGAATCTATTCGCATGACGGATCAAGATAATACGAAAGCCGTGGATCGTTCGAAATTTCGATTGATACAAACTCCTCAAACTTTTGATATTAATCTTATCAAACAAGCGTATCTCCAAAAAGAAGATCCTAGCATGACGGATGATGCCAGCGTAGCTGAAAAATCAGGACACGTGATTTCTTTATTTGAAGGGAGCTACGAGAATATAAAAATCACCACCCAGGAAGATTTGATTGTAGCTGAGGCCTTGATGAATTCAAAACTTAAAACAAAAAAATAGCTGCACAAGTATGCGCAGCCATTTTCAATTATTTCAAAATTGACTAATCGTCAAATCAATACTCGTCTTCGTTAAAGAAGAAATCTTCCTTGGTTGGATAGTCAGGCCAAATCTCCTCAATGCTTTCATAAGGCTGTCCATCGTCCTCCAATTCCTGAAGGTTTTCTACTACTTCAAGGGGTGCCCCTGAGCGAATTGAGAAATCTATCAATTCGTCTTTCGTAGCCGGCCAAGGCGCATCTTCCAAATATGAAGCTAATTCCAGTGTCCAATACATATGTGTGTCCTCCCTTTAATTTTCCGCAAAAATAAAATTAAATAGCCCATAGTCAATAGGCGGGTCTCTATTGTTCAATAATTAAAAAAATAACCCTTACTTATCCTCTCAATGGATTGCGTACTTCTGTGGACTATTGACTCAAAAAAGCCATATTTGCACTCCTATTCTAACTTTAAAATTCCATGGCTGACGAAAAAATAATTTTCTCAATGTCGGGCGTAAACAAGATTTACCCACCCCAAAAGCAAGTATTGAAGAACATCTACCTCTCGTTTTTTTACGGGGCCAAAATTGGTGTACTAGGTCTTAATGGATCAGGTAAATCATCATTACTTCGAATCATTGCCGGAATCGATAAAGAATTTCAGGGTGATGTTGTCTCGGATCTTACTTTTTCAGTGGGTCTGTTGGAGCAAGAGCCACAATTAGATAAAACAAAAACAGTACGGGAGATTGTTGAAGAAGGCGCGAAAGAAGTTGTCGCTTTATTGAAAGAGTTTGAAGCAATCAACGAAAAGTTTGCTGATCCGGCTATTATGGAAGATCCAGATGCCATGGACAAACTCATCACCAAGCAAGGAGAAATTCAGGAAAAGTTAGATGCTGCCGATGCGTGGGAACTTGACAATAAACTAGAGCGTGCTATGGATGCTCTGCGTTGCCCTCCGCCCGATGCCAATGTGGAACACTTGAGTGGGGGTGAAAAAAGACGTGTCGCTTTATGTCGACTTCTGCTTCAGGAACCGGATGTGCTTTTGTTGGATGAACCCACTAACCATTTGGATGCAGAATCTGTGTATTGGTTGGAGCAACATTTAAAACAATATAAAGGAACTGTAATTGCCGTAACTCACGATCGTTACTTTTTAGATAACGTGGCCGGATGGATTTTAGAACTTGATCGCGGGGAGGGTATTCCCTGGAAAGGAAATTATTCAAGCTGGCTCGATCAAAAACAAAAACGATTAGCGCAGGAAGAAAAAACGGAGAGCAAAAGACAGAAAGCTCTTGAGCGCGAATTAGAATGGGTTCGCATGAATCCAAAAGGCCGTCAGGCAAAAGGAAAAGCCAGGTTAAGTGCTTACGAAAAATTATTAGGTGCTGAGGGAAGAGAGCGTGAAGAGAAACTTGAACTCTTCATTCCACCTGGTCCGCGCCTTGGTAATGTTGTCATTGAAGCACAAGGAGTAGCTAAAGGCTTTGGCGATAAATTACTTTACGAAAATCTATCTTTCTCGTTGCCACCGGCAGGTATTGTGGGGATCATTGGTCCCAATGGTGCTGGTAAGACTACTCTCTTTAAGATGATAACAGGTTCTGAAAAACCAGATGCGGGTACTTTTAAAGTGGGGGAAACCGTTAAGATTGCATACGTAGATCAGGAGCACGATGATTTGAAACCTGAAGACACCGTATATCAGGCGATCACAGGAGGTAATGATTTAATAATGATTGGTGGCAAAGAAATAAACTCCCGTGCTTATGTAAGCAAGTTCAATTTCAGTGGAACCGATCAGCAGAAAAAAGTAAAAGAACTTTCTGGTGGAATGCGCAACCGCGCCCACCTCGCAATAGCATTAAAGCAAGGTGGTAATCTTTTGTTGCTCGATGAACCTACTAATGACCTGGATGTAAACACGCTGCGCTCATTAGAAGAAGCACTCGAAAACTTTGCGGGTTGCGCTGTAATCATTTCTCACGACCGTTGGTTTTTAGATCGCGTATGTACACACATTCTTGCCTTTGAAGGCGACTCACAAGTATCTTGGTTTGAAGGATCGTTTAGCGAGTATGAAGAGAACAAGCGCAAGCGATTAGGTGATGAACAACCACATCGGATTAGGTATAAGAAACTTGTTAAGTAATTTGATGATTGCGGAATTTGAAAATTTGAGAATGAAGTTCGTTTAAAAATTTTCAAATCAGTGATTATCAAATCTTCAAATTGATGAAGGCCTTCTACACCATCCCCTGCTCGTGTTATCAAACACCTTCATGACGTTTGCCTGGTATGGGCACTTGAAGTTTAAGGAAATGAGTTGGTCGCAGAACTTAGGATTGGTGGCGATCATCTTAATTAGTTGGGGAATTGCTCTCTTTGAATACATTCTTCAGGTGCCAGCCAATCGCATTGGTTTCAAAAATTATGGAGGACCATTTTCGTTGGTAGAACTGAAAGTAATTCAGGAAGTAATTACGCTGGTTGTATTTGTCCTCTTCTCACTATTGTTTTTCAAAACAGAAACCTTTCGGTGGAATCATCTTGTCGGATTCATCTTCTTAATACTTGCCGTGTACTTTGTTTTTAAGAAATGATTAACTGGTCGCCTGGATACTGGTTACTTGATCGACTAAAATTATCTTTTATTGTTCACTGGATTTTGAGTTAAGCGATACATCAAAAGCGCAACTCGTTTAGTTTGTCGGGGTAGCCAATTTAAGTTTGCATACTCCTTATCAGTATGACCATGGCCACCCATAAGTCCCAAGCCATCCATTGCCATGTCCACATAGCCCGCAGTAAAGGAAATGTCAGCAGCCCCGGCATCACGTGGATTAACAGCAGTCACTTTTCCTAACTGTAAATCTGTACTTACTTTATTATAATAATCCAGCAATTGAAAATTCCCTGCAGTAGGTGCGAGGGGTGGATAGCCCTCATCAAAGGTTAACGTTGCAGTGGTTTGTGGAAGATGATTATCCACTACTTGCTGCATGATCGTTTGTGCTTTCTTTAATTGCTCAGGAGAGATGGCTCTGATATCTCCTGTAACTACTGCCTGTTTTGCTACAATGTTTCCTTTTCCAAATGCTGAGCCTCCATCTAACACTTTGTCGCGGGTAATATCTGAGCCGCCTAAAATCATTCCCGGATTAAACGTGAGATCTTTTTCAGTTGAAAGTTTCTCATAAAATCCTGTTAGGATGCGAGACACTTCATAAATCGCTCCTGCACCAATGGCAGGTGTGAAAATTTGAGATGAGTGCGCAGGAATACCGGTAACATTTAATTCCCACCCGGAAGAACTTCTGCGTGACACTACTCCGGTTGCTGGATTGCTGTCTCCGTCTTCAAAACCAATTGCGATGTCCGCCAACTTTGCAGCTTCAATCAAATCTTTGCGAGCAAGTTCAAGCGGTCTGCCACTCAACTCTTCATCTCCTGTCATCACAACAATAATGTTCATGTCTTTCAAAAGTCCGGCTTGTTTCAATGCCTCCAACGAATAAATAATAATCACATCGCCCCCTTTCATATCGGAAGCCCCTGGCCCTGTAGCGGTGGAGTCATTCACCATCGTAAATTTTTGAAATGAGTTTTCCTTTTCAAACACAGTGTCCAAATGTCCGATAAGAAGCAACGTCTTTCCAGTTCCTTTTCCTGTGTGCGAAGCAACCAAATGTCCAGCCCGCCCAAATGGTTTTCCATCCACCCACTGAGTTTTAAATCCAAGCGCATCCAACCGGGCTTTAAATATCTGACCGACTTTATAAACTCCCTCAAAGTTCATGGAACCACTGTTGATGTTCACTACTTCCTCAAGAAGTTTAAGTGCATCTCCATTATTGCTATCGATAATCGATGTGATCTTTTTCTCCTGCTTAGAAATCTGTGCCACGCAGAAGAAGCTTGTTAAAGAAAATAATACGCAAATAATTAATTGTTTCACTTTCATAATTTGAGGATGAGTTGATTTGATAATTTGAAGATGACGGTAATTTTCAAATCATCAAATAAGCTAAATTAAACAATCTCTTCTCCGGGTTTTGTCTTCCAACGTTCATGCATCCACACCCATTGTTCAGGATGTTCGCGCACAATTTGCTCCGTAAAGTTTGTAAAGTTTTGGGTGTTCACGACCAGATCAGTTTCTTCATCACCGGTAATCACTAAAGGAATTTCAGGAAGGATGTGCATCTGTTGTTTCCCTTCGGCATCCAAATAAATATAAGTCGGCACAACAGCTGCCCCTGTGCGCAAGGCAAGAATGGTTGCACCAATTGGGGTTGATGCTTTCATTCCAAAAAAATCAACAAACCTGCTTTTTACTTTCGTATCCTGATCTATCAAAATGGCAATGGATCCACCTGACTTTAATGCTTTAAAAAGTCGCACACTTTCTTTTCCGCGTTCAATGGCAACTGCTCCATATGCGTTACGATATTGCCACAACAGTTCATTCAATCGTTCATCCTTAAGCGCAGTTCCAACAATGTTTGGATTTAATCCGCGTAAAGCCATATTGGTGATTTGTAAATCGAACGCGCCTAAATGTGAGGTAAGGAACATAACTCCTTTTCCTTTCGCGAACGCTTTTTCATAATTTTCAAGACCATGAGTCACCAAAAACTTATTGAGGTCATCCAGATTTTTTACTTGTAGCGATCGAAGGATATCACCCCCATTTTTTCCCAACATCACAAAAACCTGCTTACTCAGCGAGATGATTTCTTTCGTAGATTTTTCTCCGCCAAAAGCCAGACCTAAATGATAGATTGTTCGTTCGCGTGGTTTGGGCGAAACAGCGTAGGCAATTTTGCCCAACCAACCACAGAAGCTCAGCCACACTTTGCGGGGCAACAGGTTAGAAAAAAATATCAAAAACCGAACAAAGTAGTAAAGAGCCGAGTACTTAATCCGTTTCTGTAGAGGTCGTTTTCCCATAAAGTGACAAAGATACAGGTAGCTTTCATTAATTTTATTCAAAATCAATAAGATGCTCTTTCAATTACAACTATGAAAACCTTATACCTCGTGCGGCATGCTAAGTCAAGTTGGGACAATCCAGACTTAAGTGACTTTGATCGGCCTTTAAATAACCGCGGTAAAAAAGATGCACCGCGCATGGGCAAACGCTTAAAGGAGCGAAGAGTTACGCCTGATATTATGCTGAGCAGTCCGGCCGAACGTGCCCTTGCCACGTGCAAAGAGATTGCAACGATCCTTAGCTTTCCGCAAGGAAAAATTAAAACTGACAAACGACTTTATCATGCCGATGAGGATCAGATTTTAAAAGTACTTAAAGAATTGAAAGACTCGCCACGAGACGATGAGGAAGTGGTGATGATTTTTGGGCATAACCCTGGTTTTACAGAATTCGCCAACTCTTTATTGAATGAAACCATCATGAACATTCCTACGTGCGGAGTTGTTCACGCAGAACTAAACATTGACCATTGGAAAGACATTCACTTTGGTTGCGGACGCATGCTGAACTTCGATTTCCCGAAGAAGAGTGATTAATTTTTTAACCACATAGAGATATAGAAAGGAGAAATTACTCTCTATTGAATTGATTATCAGATAAAGGCGAAACAAAAATCTTATTGACTGTTCATGTTTACAAGAACAAAAGAAAAAAACCATAGGAACAAAGTAAAGATGTAGACTAACCTCTATGTGCCTATGTGGTTAGATGGTTCAGCCACCGAAATATTCATAGGGATTCCTTCACGTGCTTGATCATACTTCTTTCTACTTTCCTTTTTATTCAAATCCAACTCTCGAAATTGTTTAGGTGTGAGGCCTGCTCGTGCCGCATATATTTCAAAATAGGCACCTTGAATTTCATCTAATGCCGCGATGAACGCCTCGTGACTTGTGTTTCTATCTGCCTTGATAGAAACAACAGCTTTTACAGGACTATCAGAAAGAGTTTCTATTCTTCCATTATTAAGAATAAACTCTTTGAGTTCATTTCGTAAGCCTTGCAAGTTTTCTCTGCGGATGTCCTCAATCATATAATTATTCTCAGCGTTTACATGGATCGTAAATAAATTTCGATCATTAATTTTCTCAGTGGGAACACTTGGATTCCACTCGGGCAGCAGCATCACCAACCCCTTATGATTATTTATAACCGTAGTCATTAGAAAAAAAGTTAACAACAAGAAGGCAATATCAGCCATGGAGCTCGTGCTGACTTCAGCCGAGCCCAGTTTGCGTAGGTAACTCATAGCATTATGATTTTACCTTGCAATTCAGAAGAACTCAAAAAGTCACGAAGGAGTTTAAGATAGATTCTTTTAGCGGCTCGTCCGATACCGAACGAAAACGCCTGATTTTGAACAATGATATTAACGGCTATCATGATTCTAACCTGAAAACAAAGAAAATTCAATGGCATGAAAATAGTAAAGTGCAATAGCACAAATCTACCCCTATGCTACGCAATTACTTCAAAACTGCTTTCCGTTCACTCATTCGTAACAAAGCATTTACCCTCATTAATATATTAGGTCTCGTTATCGGCATATCGTTCAGCACGATGCTTTACACGTATGTCCGCCATGAATTGTCGTACGATTCATTTCATGAAAAATCAGACCGTACATACCGAGTACTCACCATAAACAAATCTATTCCAGATGATATCCGCACCAATGGTTCAACTATGCCACCGCTCGGCCCCGAACTGGTAACCACCTTTCCTGAGGTAGTTGAATTTGTTCGACTCCATCGTTTTACCGGACAAGTGATCATAGAGGTTGGTGATACCAAGTACAGCGAAAGAAACTGGTTTACTGCTGACTCCAACTTTTTTGATGTTTTCAATTTCGATTTTGTAGCCGGAAATCCATCAACAGCTCTTAGTCAACCACGCTCAGTAATTCTTCCTGAAAAAATAGCAAAAAAATATTTTGGGAATGAAAATGCGCTTGGCAAAACAATCAACTTCCTCGACTTAGGATTAATAACAGTTACAGGAGTTATAAAAGATTTGCCAACCAACTCACACTTGCAATTTGATTTATTGTTTTCCGATCTGCAGCCGGGTGACTTTTGGAACTCATACATTACCAATTGGAAGCGCCTTGGTGCATTTACCTATGTAGTTTTACAAGAAGGAGCAATCCATTTCTGAAGTTGATTCAAAGATGAATGACTTTATGAAAAAGCATCGGGGTTCGGATGCCGAATTTATATCCACAACCTTTCAGCCTTTAGAAGATATTTATTTGCACTCTTCTGACATTCAGTTTGGCCTTGAATATGAACACGGTCAGCTCTCGTATGTCTACATTTTCTCTTCCATGGCTTTATTTCTGCTGTTGATTGCAGCAATCAACTACATCAACCTTACAACCTCAAAAGCTTCCACTCGCTCAAAAGAAATCGGAATTAGAAAAGTAGCGGGTGCTTTCAAAGCGCAATTGATTGTTCAATTTTTAACTGAAGCATTTTTAATCACCCTGGTTTCTATGGTACTCGCGTTGGTGATGATGGATCTTACATTCCCCTACTTTAATTCGATCACGGGAAAGAATTTTGATCTTACTCTAACCACATTAATGCAATTCCTGCCAACGTTGTTAATCATCACCTTAATTATTGGCGTGATTGCTGGAAGCTACCCGGCTTTCTACTTGGCTAAACTAAAACCAATCACCACCTTAAAAAATCAAATCAATTACACACGCACTAGTTTCGATTTGAGAACTGTTTTGGTAGTTTTTCAATTTACAATCACCATTGCTCTAATTGTTTCTACATTGGTGATCGGCAACCAAATAAATTTTATTCAAACAAAAGACATCGGATTCCAAAAGGATAATTTGATGATTATTGACATTAACAGTGGCAGTGTTCGTAATCAGTTTCAAGCCATGAAAAATGAATTCGCCAAGTTGGCTGGCGTTCAGCATGTTGCTGTTTCTTCGCGCGTACCTGGAGAGTGGAAAAATATTCGGGAAATATTTGTTAAAAATGCCAATGAAGGCAATGCAAAAGGAGACTCCCTTCAAACTTACTTTATGGGTTTTGATGAAGATATGCTGGACACGTATCAAATGGAACTTGTAGCCGGAAAATACTTTTCAGGAAACAATGAAGCAGATTCTATGAATGTAGTGATCAACGCTTCTGCCGCAGCTGCCATGAATTTGCGTAATCCCATCGGAGCTGTACTTCGCATTGGCACCCGTGGAGGCGAATGGAATGCCCATGTGATTGGTGTGCTCAACGATTTCAATTTTCAATCCTTACATCAAAAGATTGCTCCCATTATTATAGGGTATCGAAATAATCCACTTCAAGCAATTGACTATTTCACCTTAAAGGTGTCAGGTGATATCAATCCGTTGATTGCCGGGGCTACCAAAGTTTGTGAACAATTTGATCCTGAAACTCCCATTGAATATCATTTCCTAACTGAACAATTAGATACGTTTTATATCTCTGAAAAGAAAGCTGGAATGATTTTCCAAATGGGTGGTGCGCTAAGCATAGTGGTGGCTTGCCTTGGGTTACTAGGATTAGCCAATTACCATGTTGAACGAAGAACTAAAGAATTAGGAATTAGAAAAGTGCTGGGTGCTGGTTCATTGAATTTATTCTTGATGGTTTCCTTCTCATTCACCAAACAGGTTGTGATTGCATTTGTGCTCGCTTGCCCTATTGCCTGGTATGTAATGCGGCAATGGTTAAATGCCTTTGAATATCGGGTGGTGCTAACGGCCAGCGTATTTATATTGGCCGGACTAATTGTGCTGGTTTTAGCACTGGCAACCGTTACGTATCAATCCTTAAAAGCTGCCCGCTTCAATCCCATTGATGCACTGAAGAATGAATAGATTTTTGTAAATTCAAATCTGAAATAGCCAGTAACTGTATTACTGGCTATTTTTTTGGTGTTACAAAACTTTGCTGCTAAGTATCCAGCTAGGCTTGGTGGGCGTGATTGAAATAATTAGTTTTGCCGCCTATTAAAAATTCGGGCGCTTACACTTCACATCTCTTTTGATTGCTTGATCTCTCGTAAAGCGGCCTTTATTAATTAACATGCTCACATGAAAAAATATTTTAACCTCTTTGATGTCACCCAAAAAGTTGACTATAAAACAGAAGTACTATCAGGACTTACAGTTGCACTTGCACTCGTACCGGAGGCAGTAGCCTTTGCATTAATTGCAGGTCTATCGCCACTTACCGGACTGTATGCCGCATTTGTGATGGGTTTGGTAACGGCAGTTTTTGGCGGCAGACCGGGAATGATTTCAGGCGCGACAGGTGCAATAGCTGTGGTGATTGTAACACTGGCAAAGTCGCATGGAGTGGAATACGTTTTTGCAACGGTGGTTTTAGCGGGAGTTATTCAAATGGCTGCCGGATTTTTACGGTTAGGAAAGCTCATTCGGCTAGTACCACACCCGGTAATTTTTGGATTCGTAAATGGTTTAGCCATTATCATCTTCATGTCGCAGTTGGATCAGTTTAAAGACGCAACAGGTAGTTGGTTAAATGGTACTCCACTCTATGTTTTATTAGGATTAGTCCTTCTAACCATGGCAATTATTTGGGGCTTGCCAAAACTCACGAAAGTGGTGCCTGCCTCATTAACAGCCATATTGGTTGTATTTGGGTTAGTCTCTTTTCTAAGTATCGATACAAAAACAGTTGGCGACATCGCTTCGATCCAAGGTGGATTTCCTCCATTCCATATTCCTGGCATTCCATTGAATCTTGAAACACTCTTGTTGATATTACCTTATGCTGCTATTGTTGCAGGAGTGGGACTTATTGAAAGTTTGTTAACCCTTAACATCGTTGACGAAATTACCGAAACCCGGGGCCGAGGAAATAAAGAAGCCGTAGCACAAGGAGCCGCCAATATTCTATCAGGTTTATTTTCCGGGATGGGTGGTTGTGCCATGATCGGTCAGAGTTTGATTAATGTTTCGAATGGCGCACGCGCACGGCTTTCAGGAATTGTTGCCGCCATTATGTTGCTTGTGTTCGTAATGTTTGGTTCAAGCCTGATTGAACAAGTGCCGATGGCCGCATTAACCGGCTTAATGATTATGGTTTCAATCGGAACATTTGAATGGGCAAGTTTGAGAACGTTTAAAAGAATGCCCAAGTCGGATGTGTTTGTGATGGTGATGGTAACATTAGTTACTGTGCTGTTACACAATCTTGCATTAGCCGTAATGGTGGGAGTAATTATTGCTGCGCTGGTTTTTGCCTGGGATAGCGCCAAACGAATTCGCGCCCGTAAACACATTGACGAAAACGGGATCAAACACTATGAAATTTATGGTCCATTGTTTTTTGGCTCGGTCACTACTTTCAACGAAAAGTTTGATATTCAAAATGATCCTGATGAAGTGATCATAGATTTTGCAGAAAGTCGCGTGGTAGATATGTCGGCAATCGAAGCCTTAAACAAGATTACCGAACGCTATCAAAAAGTAGGTAAGAAGGTTCACTTAAAACACTTAAGTGCCGATTGCAAGAAGTTACTTAAAAATGCGGAGCAACTTATAGATGTAAATGTGTTGGAAGATCCAACCTATCGGGTGGCTGTTGATACGGTTTAGAATTAGGTATTACCATAAAAAAACGCACCACTAATTCAGTGGTGCGTTTTTTTCAAATCTTCAAGGATAACCTACCCTGCAAAACTGACCATCACAAACACTACAATAGCAATCACGGCCAGTGACAATGCTACATCCCAAAAATTATAGCTTGCGCGATTCGATTGCTTTTGTTCTTCGCTTAGTGATCCAAATGTTAAACCCTGAATTTGATTCTCATCCGGAGCTGGAGAAAGCCAGCTAACGGTTAAGCACAAGACCACACAGAACAGGAAGAACCATGCCGCAAACGACAAAAAGTTGATGCTGCCTATTGTATGTAAAATGGTTCCTGGCTCAAGGGAGTCAATCGCCAGTTCCAATCCAATGCGCACAAAAGCAACACCCATTCCTGTCACCAGTGTTACAATTGCTCCTTTACTGTTAATACGTTTATAGAAAATACCCAGTAAGAATACGGCGGTAATGGGAGGTGCGATGTACGATTGCACGGATTGCAAGTATTCATACAGTACTCCCGAAATATTTTGCATTATCGGAATCCAGGCGATACCTAAAATCACTACCACACCGGTTGCCCAGCGTCCAATTTTTAGCAAATCCTTTTCGTTAGTTTCTGGTTTTAATTTTTTATAAACATCCACCGTAAATAGTGTTGAACATGAGTTGAACACGGAAGCCAATGAACTCATTAGCGCAGCCATTAAACCTGCGGCCACCAATCCGCGCAAGCCAGAAGGCATCTTGTTCATTAACAACGCAGCAAAAGCCTGATCGGGTGTATCCCAGGAAAGTTCGCCTTTATTTTTAAGTGCGAGAGCTACAACTCCCGGAATAAGGAAAAGAAAAACAGGGAGTAATTTTAAAAAACCACCAAAAATAGTTCCTCTCCTTCCCTCTTTGATATTTTTTGCAGCCAGCACGCGTTGAACAATATATTGATCCGTACACCAATACCATATTCCTACAATCGAACTTGTAATCACCAAACTCGGCCAGGGAAAATCAGGATCTGTACTGGGGCGCCACATATTTAAGTATCCGGGTTCCAACGATTGCCTCATTCCATCCCAACCACCAACGCTGTCCAACCCAATAAAAGTGAGCGTTGCAGCACCAATTACTAAAACAACAGTTTGAAGAGCTTCTGTGTAAACTACAGCCCGCATACCACCCGTAATAGTATAAATACCCGTGAGCACTACAGTTAGCAACGCACCAAACCAAAAATCTATGTTTAACATGGATGCAATTACAATACCTCCTGCATACACTGTAACCGACACTTTTGTTAATACATAAGCAATCAAAGAGAACAAACTTAGGAACCACCTTGTACCTGAACTAAATCTGCGTTCTAAAAACTCGGGCATGGTAAACACACCACTCCTTATATAAAAGGGGAGAAAGACCCAACCAAGCGTAATCACCAGCCAGGCATGCAACTCATAAATCAACATGGGTATTTTACCTCCCGCACCGGCACCCGCCAAACCAACAATATGCTCCGAACCAATATTGGATGCAAAGATGGATGCCCCCACTACAAACCAGCCCAGGTTTCGGCCAGCCAAAAAATAGTCTTCGGTGTTTTGCGATTTGCGAGTCATTACCCAAAGTGCAAGCGCACCAATGAGTACAAAATAAGCTGCGATTACAATCCAGTCGAGGGTAGAGAATCCTTGCATGAGTGTATTAAGTTTTCGTTTGAGGGTTTTACGATCTTAAAGATATGTACTTGATCGATAAATAAAAACGATTGCGGAAGTCCTTAGTGTTTAGAAATATAAACAACAGGGCACCGATAATTTTGTGAATAGTAAAGCCTTATCGCAAATATGATCCTCCTTCTTTGCTCATAACCCTCATTCTTTGAAAGGTCTTCTCTAAAATAAAAGCAAAAAAAAATCTGTACGTAACATAGGTCACTGTGTAACCCTTACCGCGCCTATACTTTTGTAAAAAAACTCACGTACACATGAACAAAGTAGGATTAATAGTGCTGTTTCTCTTTATGCTATACACCCTGAAAGTAAAAGGTCAGGATGTAGCCTTATCGATTGACCAAGCCATGGAAGCCGCACAGAAGAACAATAAAGAGATACTTTTAGCCGGACTGGACGAAGAACGTGCCACAGCAAAATATAAACAAACCAATGGAGTGTTTATGCCTCAGATTAAGTTGAGCTACACAGGAATGAGCACCAATAACCCATTAAATGCCTTTGGATTTAAACTTCAGCAGCAGTCAATTACGCAAAACGATTTTAACCCATCATTACTTAATAGTCCTTCTGCTACCCAAAATTTTACAACTAAAGCTGAGTGGCTTCAGCCAATACTAAACATGAATATGTGGTCTATGCGCCAGGCAGCAGAGGAGCAGCAAATGATTTATGCTTTTAAAACAGCCCGAGCAAAAGAATATGTAGCGCTGGAGGTTCAAAAAGCATATGCCCAATTACAATTAGCACATCAAGCAAGTCGCGTTTTGGAAGAGTCTTTCCGCACCGTTAGTACGATTTATAAAGCCACAAACAATCGTTATGAAAAAGGTTATCTGCAAAAATCGGATGTTCTACAAGTTGAGGTTCAGGTAAAAACCACGGAAACCAAATTAGCAGAAGCCAATAGCAATATTCAAAATGCTTCTGATTATCTAAGCTTTTTAATGGGCGTAAAAATCGGAATCACCTATGTAACAGATTCTATTGTTTTTGTTGGCTTTGAAAATACAGATCAAGCTGTACCTGATAATCGGGCAGATTTCAGAGCTATGCAATCGGCTGTGCGTGCGCAAGATAAAATGATTCAATCGGGTAAAATGTCATACTTACCAACATTGAATGCATTTGGAGAGTATTTGATCAATGATAGTGAAGCCTTTGGTTTTGGATCGAACTCATACCTTATTGGAGGTCAACTTTCCTGGACATTATTTAATGGAACAGCTACGCGGAATAAAATTTCAGAACAACGCATTGAGCGAAACAAAACTGCTGAGTTGCTGAATCAGCAGAAGGAGCAGGCGCAGGTTGAGTTTAATAAAACCGTGCGGCAGTTAAAGGATTCCCGATTTGCTATTGAACAACAGAAACTCGCAGTGAGTCAGTCCGATGAAGCTCTTCGCATTGTCGAGAATCGCTACCAGCAAGGACTTGTAACTACAAATGATGTGTTACAGGCCCAATCTCTGTTAGCGCAGCAAAAACTGAATCTGGCGCAAGCCATCTATCAATATAATACAACTACCGCATACCTACTTTTTTTAACCTCTACATCTGAAAAATAAACATCATGAAATTATATACAACTATCATCTCTCTCTTTCTTGCTTCTACCATTATTCTATCCTCTTGTTCCAATGATCAAGCTCATGATGCACAAACAAAAGATAAACCTGTGCACGTAACCCTTGCCAATGCTCTGACACAAACCGGTAGCACCATACAAAGCAGTGGGCAAATTGTATCTGCTAAAACAGCAATGATCAGCACCCGAATGATGGGATTCATTACTGGCATTAACGTAAAAACAGGAGATCACGTAAAGCGTGGACAACTACTTGTTACGATCAGCAATGAAGACATTATTGCTAAACGAGCACAGGCTATAGCCCTGTTTACGGAAGCGGAAACAGCTTTGAAAGATGCACAAAAAGATTACGAGCGCTATACGCAACTCTTCCAACAACAAAGTGCCTCACAAAAAGAACTAGAAAACATAACACTCAACTATAACTCGATTAAATCAAAGGTAGAAGCGGCCCGTCAAATGAAAAATGAAGCTGAAGCTCAGCTTGCTTACACCAATCTGATCGCACCTTTTGATGGTGTTGTTACGCAAAAAAATATGGATGCAGGCAGCATGGCTAATCCCGGAGTTCCGATTCTTGTTATTGAACAATCCGGAAGTTTTCAAGTGAATACATCAGTAACTGAGTCAGCGATTGATCAAATTAAAGTTGGAGCCGATACCAAAGTGATTATTGAATCCATTGACAAAACTATTACCGCCAAAGTATCTGAAGTCAGTCCTTCTTCTCGAATGAGTGGTGGACAATACTTGATAAAAATAAGTATTCCCGATAAAGAGAAAAGCGGTTTGCATTCAGGCATGTTTGCTAAGGTTTTGATTAGCACAGCGGGTCAATCGGATAATATAACTGAGCGAATAATGGTGCCTGCCACTGCTATTGTCAGCAAAGATCAACTCAATGGATTGTATACTGTCAGTGAAAGCAAAACCGCTCTGCTTCGCTGGGTAACGCTAGGCAACAAGCAGGGAGACAATGTAGAAGTACTTTCTGGGTTATCAGGAAATGAGCAATTCATTCTATCTGCTGAAGGAAAGCTGTACAACGGAGTTGCCGTTGTGGTTAAATAACATTTCTTGATTCAATAAATAATACAATAATGAAAGAAGGTTTATCAGGAAATATTGCGAAAGCATTTATCCAGTCGAAATTAACAATACTGCTCATGATTGGCTTTCTGCTGATTGGAGGATACAGTACGTTCCTAATTCCGCGCGAAGAAGAGCCGCAGATTAATGTACCCATGGCAGATATTTTTCTACGCTACCCGGGCGCCTCACCGAAAGAGGTTGAAGCACGGGTATCACAACCCATTGAAAAAATTATCTCCAACATTAAAGGTGTAGAATATGTGTATTCAACATCCATGAAAGGGCAAGCCATGCTCATCGTCCAGTTTTATGTGGGCGAGGACATTGAACGCTCGCTGGTAAAACTTTACAACGAGTTACTAAAAAACATGGACAAGATGCCTGCGGGTGTAATGATGCCGTTGGTAAAAACCCGAGCTATTGACGATGTTCCTGTGTTAGGATTGACACTATGGAGCGAAACCTACAGCGACTATGAATTGAAACAAATGGGGCAAGCGCTCACGAATGAAATTAAAAAGATTCCTGAGGTCGCTTCCATTAACATTTTGGGTGGCCGTAATCGACAAGTTAATGTTACCCTCAACAAGGATAAGATGGCTCTTAATCATGTTGACTTTCTTTCCTTAAGCAAACAACTTCAAGGAAACAATGCACAAGCATTGGCAGGTACTTTTACAAGGCAGGATACAACCTATTCGGTTGATGCCGGAAATTTTCTTAATAGTGCAGAGGAAGTAGCTAACCTTATTATCGGATCAAACAATGACCAACCTGTTTATTTAAAACAGGTGGCAACAGTAGAGGAAGGTGCTGAAAAGCCAACTCAATATGTATTCTATGGTGTGGGGCAAAATGATCAGGCACAAGCTGCTGAGTTCAAATCCGAATATCCTGCTATCACACTTTCAGTCTCCAAAAAGAAAGGTGCGGATGCAATGAAACTATCCGAACGAATCATCAGCAAAGTTGAACATCTTAAAAAAGAACTTATCCCTGATGAGGTACACATTACCGAAACAAGAAATTATGGAGAGACTGCATCCGAAAAAGTATCCGAGCTATTACTGCATCTCTTTGTAGCCGTGATTGCCGTAACTCTTTTTGTAATGATGGCGATGGGCTGGCGTGGTGGATTGGTTGTATTCTTATCGGTGCCGGTAACATTTGCGCTTACGTTATTCAGTTACTACTTGATGGATTACACGCTTAACCGGATTACGTTGTTTGCTCTGGTATTCATAACTGGTATTGTGGTGGATGATTCTATCATCATTGCCGAAAATATGCATCGTCATTTTAAGATGAAGCGCATGCCGTTTTTACAAGCCGCCATCTTCGCCATTAACGAAGTAGGCAATCCAACAATTCTGGCAACATTTACTGTGATAGCGGCCGTACTGCCAATGGCATTTGTGTCAGGCATGATGGGGCCTTACATGAGCCCGATGCCGATTGGTGCTTCCATTGCCATGATGCTTTCGTTAATTGTAGCGTTAACACTTACTCCGTACCTAGGCTATCTCTTTCTCCGCGAAAAAGAAGGACATAATGAGAAGCCAGTTATAACACTAGAGGAGTCAAAAATTTATAAACTATACAAAGCGTTCATTAACCCGATGCTGGAAACCCGGTGGAAGCGTTGGACTTTTATCTTAAGTACGGTAGTTGTGCTACTATTTTCGGTATCATTCTTTTATACCAAATGGGTAGCTGTAAAAATGCTTCCGTTCGATAATAAGAATGAGTTTCAGGTGGTGATTGATATGCCCGAAGGAACAACGCTGGAAAGAACTGCCATGGTAACCAAAGAAATAGCGCAGCATATTTCGCAACAAACGTTGGTTAAAACCGGCCAGCTGTTCTTCATGTACGCGACGATGCTGATCGCGGTGCCGACTGCGGTCAAGATCTTCAACTGGATCGCCACCATGTGGCAGGGCTCGATGACCTTCGAGACGCCGATGCTGTTCGCGGTCGGATTCATCTTCGTGTTCACGATGGGTGGCTTCACGGGTCTGATCCTGGCGATGGCGCCGATCGACATCCAGTTGCAGGACACCTACTACGTGGTGGCGCACTTTCACTATGTGCTGGTCGCCGGGCTCGCTGTACGCGCTGTTCGCCGGTGTCTACTTCTGGGGTCCGAAGTGGACCGGCGTGATGTATTCCGAGTCGCGCGGCAAGATCCACTTCTGGGGGTCGCTGATCGCGTTCAACATCACGT
>CAWBCB010000150.1:0-15833 GCA_963787095.1 uncultured Cytophagales bacterium
GGCAACGAAAATAGCAATAGGTAAAATGGCACCGGGATGTGGCTTTACAATTACAGGATTTCCAGTAATCAAGCTTCCATAAATTCCAGTCACTGAATTCCATGTAGGGAATGTTGAGCAACCAATCACCACCGAAACTCCTTTAGGTACTGCCCGCCACTCTTTATTAATTTTTAAACTGTATTTGCCCATCGGTTTATCCCACAACGCAGTTTGGGGAAGTCGATTTAACTCTTCATAACCAGCTGCAATAGCTTCGAGTGCGCGATCGGCAGCATGTGGACCAGAGGCTTGAAAAGCCATCATATAACCTTGGCCTGTGGTATGCATGGTTGCGTACGCTATTTCAAAAAAACGAGCCTTCATGCGCTCAAGTGATTCTAGTAAAATACCAGCACGATCCTTAGCCTTCACTTTTCTCCAAACATGAAAACTAGTTTTAGCATTCTCCACCAACGTTTTGCTTGAAAAAATAGGATATGAAATTTTTAGCGGCTCTTGAAGATAAGGTGACTCTTCCTGACCTGCCCAACTTGCTTCGCCTGTTTGCTTTAGTTCAGAAAATTTATTCCCTAAAAGACTCTTGAACTTTGTTTGTCCATCGGCATCTGCTGTCTCGCCATACACAGCCGGTGCAGGGTGTTCCACAAAAGCGGCATAAAAAGTACGTGCATGCAATGCATCAATCGCTTTTAATAATGTTTCATTATGTTTTTCAAATAAGCTCATAGTTTATTTTTTTGACTCTATTGTGTGACTTCTTCCATTAAATCCTGCTACAAAATCTTTCCATTCATAAATAAGGGTGATCAATAACATTACTAGCATCCCCAATAGAAAGATTTTTACCTCTCTCGGTGTAATTTTTCTCATGCCTATTTCTGTTGTGATCCAAAAACTCTTTTTAATAATTCAGTTGTTCTTGCTAAAGGATCCTGGCGAATATTCATTTCTTCATTAGCAATCATGGTAAACAAACCTTGAATGGCCATATCTGTTGCATAGTCATTTAGATCAGGATTTACTTTTTGAACCAACGGAATGCTATTGTATTTACTCACAATATCTCCATAATATTTTGTGGCACTTACTTTATCTAATGAGTTTTGAATAACCGGCATAAATTTGTTTTTCAATTCTCCGGAAGTTGTTCGTTTCAAATATTGTGTTGCCGCATCCGGCTCACCTTTCAAAATTGCCCATGCATCATCAATTGTCATTTGCTTAATAGCCGCAATAAAGATAGGTTTTGCTTCCTTGGCAGCATCCTCTGCTCCACGATTCAACGTCATCACAAACTTATCTACTTCATTACCCAAGCCAATTTGACGTAACCGATCTTCCACTTTTTTTACATCCGGTGGAAAAGGAATTTTTATAGCTGGATTTTTAAAATATCCATCCACCTGCGAGGCCAGATCCGATCCATTTGATATGCCCTTTATCAACGCTTCCTTTAACCCCTCGCCAACTTCGGTAGTTGTTAGTGGCTTCTCACCACCAATCATTTTATTTGCGTCCGATAAAGTTTGATTAATCTGCGCTGTTGTGCATGCCCCCAACATCAAGGAAATACCTATAAGTAGCCTCTTCATACGTTTATTATTACCGGGCTAAGGTAAGAAAAAGTAACGTGTTGACACGTCAATTTATTACCAACTCTGATATTTGGAATGTGATGATTGCATCCTATTTTGCAACCAATTACTCAACGACAAACTTTTTCTGTGAAAAACATCTACGCTGAATTGCTTACCATTGGTGATGAAATCTTGTACGGTCAGATTGTTGATACTAACTCACAATGGATGAGTGTAGAGTTAGACAAAATAGGAATTAAAGTAATTCGAAAAACTACCGTTGGTGATGTTGAAGAAGAAATATTAACCGCTTTCGCGGAAGCTGAAAAAAGAGCAGACATCATTCTTATCACAGGTGGCCTGGGGCCCACAAGCGATGATCTTACAAAACCTGTGCTCGCAAAATACTTTAATTGCGATCTTCAAATGAATGACGAAGCACTGGCAGAAGTAACAGAATTTTTTAAGAGTCGTGGCCGCGAACTCACAGAGATAAATCGACAACAAGCTGCGCTCCCATCGGCATGCGAAAAAATTACGAACCCAATTGGTACGGCACCCGGCATGTGGTTTAATAAGAGTGATAAGGTTTTTATGTCGATGCCTGGGGTACCCCATGAAATGAAACGCATGATGACGGAACAGGTGCTACCACGGCTTACAAAAAAATATCAGCTACCCGTTATTCATCACAAGCTAATTCGCACGATTGGAATTGGTGAATCTTTCCTTGCTGAAAAAATTGCTGAATGGGAAAAGGCATTACCTCCTCATATTAGGCTTGCTTACTTACCCAGTTTGGGCGAGGTAAAACTTCGGCTCACTGCTTTTGGAGATTCATTAGAACAACTTCAAGTAGAAACAAATGAACTGACTAAAACTTTAAAAGCTCAAATTGACCAATTCATTTATGGCTATGGAGAAGAGCCAATTGAAGTTGTGATTGGAAGCATGTTGCGAGAGAAAAAACTAACACTCTCCATTGCCGAAAGTTGTACGGGCGGATATTTATCACATCTGATAACCAGCGTACCTGGCAGCTCCGAATACTTTCTTGGCTCAATGATCCCATATGATTATCAAATAAAAATGCGACAGTTAGGTGTAAAACCTGAAATCCTTGAGAAGTATGGAGCAGTGAGCGAGCCTACGATTATAGAGATGGCCAACATTGTACGTGCAAAATTTAATACGAATGTGGGTGTAGCCACCAGTGGCATTGCCGGACCGGGTGGTGCGACTGCCGATAAGCCCGTAGGAACCGTTTGGATAGCCTACTCAGACAAACATCAAACGGTCACCAAAAAATTACAACTTTCAAAAGACAGGATGATTAATATTAAAATGGCTTCGGCTGCTGTATTGAATTTGATAAGGCAAAGTCTTCCAAAAGATTAATGGTTCAGAAATATATGTGTAAGTGATTGATATAATCGCTCACTTACACACATCCTTATTTTGCCAAAAGCATTGCGTGAGCTGAAGCTAACCTGGCAACAGGTACGCGCGGTCCGGAACAAGAGACATAATTCAAACCAATCTCATGACAAAATTGAATGGAGTCGGGATGGCCTCCGTGCTCACCACAAATTCCTACCTTCAAGTCTTTATTCTTCTTGCGACCATCTTCTACAGCCATTCGCATTAGTTTGCCCATTGCTTTGCGATCCAGCACTTCAAAGGGATTGTCTTTCAATACGCCTTGTGAAATGTAGAAAGGCAAGAATTTATTTTCAGCATCCTCGCGTGAAAACGAAAAAGTTGCTTGCGTCAAATCGTTGGTTCCAAAAGAAAAGAACTCAGTTACACCGGCCAGCTCTTCAGCCTGCAAACAAGCGCGAACCACTTCAATCATAGTTCCAAACTTAAACTTGAGTGTAATCTTATTCTTAGTTTCAATTTGGGTTTTAATCTGATCCACAAATACTTTTACTTGTTCCAATTCCTCTGCAGTACAAACCTGAGGCACCATAATTTCGGGTCTTGCATCAATATTAGCTATCTGGCATTCAGCTGCAGCCTCAAGAATAGCCTGGATTTGCATCCTGTAGATTTCAGGGAACGTTAACCCTAGGCGTACACCTCTGTGGCCCAGCATCGGATTCACTTCATGCAGTTCACGAACCTTCCGTAACATCTGGCCCTTTTTCTCAATGGCTTTTTCAATCAGCTCCACTCCGGCCATTGTAAAGGGCTCAGCAGAACGTTCAGCCATTTTTAAATCCGCATTCAATAATCGTAAGCTACTGAACAAATCAGTCACGCCTGTTACTGTACCTTTTAGCTTCTGCAAATGTTCCAATTCATCACGAAGCGTATCTTCCGTAGGAAGGAATTCGTGAATGGGTGGATCCAGCAAGCGCACGGTAACAGGCTTGCCTCTCATCACCGTAAAGATTTCACGGAAGTCTTTGCGTTGAATTTCTTTCAAGCGATTAAGAGCGGATTCTCTTTCTTCGGTAGTCGCTGCCAAAATCATTTCCACCACAATAGGTAAACGATCTACATCATTAAACATTCTTTCGGTGCGGCATAAGCCAATACCCATGGCTCCGAAAGTCAGCGCTTTGCCTGCTGCATCAGGCGTATCAGCATTCGCAAATACGTTCAACTTGGCAACTTCATCAGCCCAACTTAGTAATGTTTTAAGCTCCTCAGAGAAAGTTGGTTCTACGGTGGGTATCACCCCTTGATATACAAATCCAGTACCGCCATCGATGGTTATATAATCACCTTCGCGCAAAACCTTATCGCCAATCTCTGCCTGACGAAGTTTTACATCTACCTTAATTCCTTCAGCGCCTGCAACACACGGTTTGCCCATACCCCTTGCAACAACCGCAGCGTGCGATGTTTTCCCTCCTCGGCTGGTAAGAATACCCTGAGAAGCAAAAAATCCGTGAATATCTTCAGGCTTGGTCTCCTCTCGAACTAGGATTACTTTCTCGCCTGCACGTCCTAATAACTCAGCACGATCAGCATCAAATACAACATGGCCAGATGCTGCACCGGGTGATGCAGGAAGACCTTGAACCAATGGCTCAATTTTGTGCTGTGAATTTAATCTTGGGTGAAGCAGTTGCTCCAGAATGTCCGGCTTAATACGCAATAAGGCTTGCTCTTTGGTAATCAATCCTTCTTTAACCATTTCCACCGAAGTGCGTACCATGGCCACGGTATTCATTTTACCGTTGCGAGTTTGCAAACAAAATAAAACCCCTTTTTCGATGGTGTATTCAAAATCTTGAACCTCCTTATAATGGGATTCTAACGTGTTTCGTAAACCTTCCAATTCTTCATAAAGACCGGGCATTTCGCTAGCCATTTCGGCAACAGGTTTTGGCGTACGAATACCTGCAACAACATCTTCTCCTTGCGCGTTGGTAAGATATTCCCCAAACATTACATTTTCGCCTGTACCAGGATCTCGCGTAAAGCCAACTCCGGTAGCACAGTCATTCCCCATATTGCCAAAGACCATAGTCACTACATTCACCGCAGTGCCATTCGCCATCTCGGGGGTTATCTTAAACTCTCTTCGATAATCAACAGCTCGCTTCCCCATCCATGAATTAAAAACTGCCTTAATCGCAATTTCGAGTTGTTCAAAAACATCTTCAGGGAATGGTTTGCCTGTATGCTCATGTACTACCTTTAAGAATCGGTCACTGATTTCGATAAGATCATGAGTGCTTAATCCAACATCCACTTTTACCCCCGCTTTTTTCTTTACTTCTTCAAAATGAGCATCAAATTTCTCATCGGGGACACCGAGAGCAACTTTTCCAAACAGTTGGATAAATCTGCGGTAGGCATCATACCCAAAACGTTCATTATTGGTTTGCTTAATTAGTCCTCTTAATGTTTTTGAATTCAACCCAAGATTTAGAATTGTATCCATCATACCAGGCATTGACATAGCAGATCCTGAGCGAACTGAAACGAGTAGTGGATTATCAAGGTTCCCAAATGTTTTTCCAGTTGCCTCCTCAAGCTTTTTCATGTTATCTCTAACTTGAGCCATAACACCAGTAGGCAACGTTTTATCAGGGTCATTCAAGTAAGTCAAGCAAGTTTCTGTTGTAACTACAAATCCTGATGGCACATTAAGTCCAATCTGTGTCATCTTGCATAGATTGGCTCCCTTTCCACCTAAAAGGTGTTTATTCTTACCATCACCCTCATGGAAAGAATAAACAAATTTGGCAGGCACTTTTTTACCTGCTTTTGCTTTGGTAGATTTTTCTTCTATATATGTTTCCATGGCATCCTTAATTTTTAGTATATACCAAAGATCATATCCATAGATGCGATAAGAAATGACTTCTATCAGTTCGTATGAGAATTGAAATCAGGAACAAACGAGTTCTAAATTACTTCCAACAATGTTCCTTTTTTAAATGGGCTTTTTAACAAATTTTAATTCTAAAAAAGGAGAAATAAGCAAACACAATTAGGCCAAAAGCTCATCCAACCGAATTGGGTATAGCTGCTGTTGAATCCTCCTAAAAATGCTAACTTGCAAACTGTATCAAAACAATTAAATCATGGCGCTGGTAGAATTGATCATGCCTAAAATGGGTGAAAGTATCATGGAGGCAACTATTCTTTCATGGTTGAAAAATCCGGGTGATAAAATTGAACAGGATGAATCAGTATTGGAAGTTGCAACTGATAAAGTCGACACAGAAGTGCCTTCTACCCATGGTGGTATTTTAAAAGAAATTTTGGCACAAAAAGGAGATGTTGTTAAAGTGGGAAAGGCGATTGCTATTATTTCAACAGAAGGCAATGATGAGGTAGTAACCAAAGCACCTAAAGAAGAAATAAAATCTAAACCCGAAGCAAAATTAGTTACGACTGACGAACCGGTTCACACGTCAAATGGAAGTGGCAAAACAGCTGTTGTTGATTTTAAATCAGCAAACCGATTTTACTCACCACTAGTTAAAAATATTGCCAAGGAAGAAAATATTTTGGTTGCCGAACTTGAAACCATACCAGGCACCGGGGCAGAAGGAAGAGTTACAAAAAAAGATTTGCTATCTTATCTACAGAATCGCAAATCTGGAAACACTATCATCAGTTCAACAGCACGCTTAGTGCCCGCTTCCATCAGCGCAGGTGATGAAATCATTCAGATGGATCGGATGCGTAAGATGATCGCTGAGCGAATGGTGGATTCAAAACGCATTGCCCCACACGTAACTTCTTTTGTAGAAGCCGATGTTACAACCGTTGTGCAATGGCGCAATAAAATGAAAAATGAATTTCAAAAACGCGAAGGCGATTCATTGACATTCACTCCCATTTTTATTGAAGCAATAGTTCTGGCCATCAAAGATTATCCGATGATTAACATTCAAGTGGATGGCGATCGGATTGTTAAGAAGAGAGATATCAATATCGGTATAGCGGTAGCCTTGCCAAACGGCAACTTGATTGTGCCGGTAATTAAAAATGCTGATCAATATAACATTACAGGATTGGCAAAGGCAGTTAACGATTTAGCAAAGCGCGCGCGCGAGAATAAATTAAAACCTGATGAATTATCTGGTGGAACATTTACGGTTTCAAACGTGGGTTCTTTTGGCAACGTAATGGGTACGCCTATTATCATGCAGCCTCAAGTGGGTATTATTGCTTTGGGTGCTATTCAGAAAAAACCGGCTGTAATTGAAACTCCCTATGGAGATGCGATTGCCATCCGACATAAAATGTTTTTATCACACTCGTACGACCACAGAGTGGTAGACGGATCGTTAGGTGGAAGTTTTGTAAAACGTGTATCCGACTACTTAGAAAAATTTGATTTAACTCGATCTATCTAACTTCGAGATAGCCGGTGGTTGGTTTTTTACCATCCGCCAAATCAATGGAATAAAAGTAGGTACCCGCAGGAACTTTATTACCTCCTGATTTGGAGTCTCCATTAAATCGCTTGTTGGAGATAAGGTTGTCATATCCATCAACTTCAAAAACCTTGTCGCCCCATCTATTAAAAATAGCGACTTTGCATGTTGGATATAACTCAATGTTTTTGATTCTAAGGAAATCATTTTTTCCATCAGCACTTACAGATACTCCATTATAAACTTCAATGGCCGTTTCTCCGCTTATAGCAGCAACTGTATAAAATTTCAAGGCTGGACTTCCTTCACTAGTGATCGTGCCACCTGAAATCGTTCCTGTTAAATCTGATTGACCAATGCTAGCATATCCACTAGTAGCGGCACTGCTTGATGCAACGACCAACAAATCTTCCTTGTCCGTTAAGTCAGCTTCATCAGATAGTGGAAGTTTTATCAGGCTTGAATTAATATTTCCACCATTCAAAACTAATTCCCAATAACGCTTCGTTGACAGTTTTTTTAATTCGGCAGCACCCGTTAGAGTCTCACTTGTAAGTTCATTTAATGTAAGTGTTGCGGCAGCGGTTGCATCTGTAACGCCTAAGATTTCAACAGGCAAATAGGTTGTTCCATTACCAACCGGAAAGAGCCAATCGCCTGTACCCTTCACTTCAACTGAACCAATAACATGTGATTGGTTGGAGCCTCCCGTTACAACTGCACCAGGATCAAAAATAATCTTGGCTCCATTGACTGATTTAAGATTACTGCTTTGCAAATCCATTTCTGATTCTATTGTGATATTTGCCAAAAATTGTTTTTCGCCTGTTCCGCTAATGGTCAGTTTTTTAAATGATTGATCGTTGTGATTAATCGTTTGAGGTAAGTCGCTATTAAAATTTATTTTTCCAACGCCTGCAGCATCATACGTTCCTTGATTAATCCACGCCCCAGAGATTCGCAGATCACCATCGTTTTTTAATGTGCCTGTGTTAACTAAACTGTCCGGCACGGTTAAGATCGCTTGCGTAGATAAGCTTACAATTGAACCCTTGTTGTAAAAGCCTTGTGCACACACATACAAACTGAATCCTAAAAGAAAAATAGTTACTAAAAAAACTCGATTCATAGTTTAAATTTTAGATAAGCTTATAAAAACTAAAAGTTACCCTTGCTTATTCGATTGTTGTAAATGGTATAGTCAAAATTAAATTCACTATTTCTTACTCTTTACACTAGCCTCCATCCCCAATATTTTCTTAATCTTTTCAAGCTCTTCATTCATGGAGGCAATTTCAGAGTTCTGAGTTTTCAAATTTTGAATAGAAGCTTCCAACGCTTCAACTTGTTTTTTGCTTTTTAGAAGTTGAGATTGTAAGTCCTCAATTTCCATTTGTTGTTCTTGGATAGCTTTAACAAGAGGTGCGACAAAATCCGTATAACGCAATCCCAATGTTCTATCCTTATCACCACCAACAGTAAGAATTGCATTTTCCTCACCTACCAATTCTTCAACCTCTTGCGCAATGAAGCCCCAGTTAGTTCTATCATCACTCAGGTTTTTCATATGATAGCTTACTGGTCTCAATTTTTGTATAAAGTCTAAACCACTACCTAAGTCTTGAATATCTTTTTTTAATCTTCTGTCGGATGCATTTGTAAATGCTACCTGACCTTCAATAACAGTAACGGCAGCGTTACCAATACGAACTTTATTACTAGCATTTACAATGGTATTGTATCCAATAGCTGTTGCGTTTTGTAAATTAGCTGAGCTAACATCAGCAAAATAACCTACGGTTGTGTTTTGAGTTCCAGTTGTATTAGTATCTCCTGAGCTATTTCCAATGAACAAATTCAGTGTACCTAAAGTATTAAACTGACCTGCCTTTTCACCTAAAAAAGTATTTGGACCATCAGTCGTAAATTGTCCAGCTTGTGCACCAAAAAATGTATTACCATTATAGGTAGGCAAATGGCCGTTTGCCCTACCTGCAGCCCATCCAACAATTGTATTTAAATCACCGCCTGTTTTAGAATCCCCAGCAAGCGATCCAATGATTACATTATATTGGCCAATTGAATTTGACGGCTACCTGCTAAAGCTCCATAAAAAGCATTGTCACCACCTGTTGTAGTGGTTCCAATTGGATTACCAGCAAATAAATTTCTTGTTCCCGGAGCTTGTATTAAAGTGGTTCCACCTGGAGCTGCCCATTGAGGAATAAGACCACCAGAAGTAGTTAATACCTGCCCGGCAGTACCTGCACTCAGTTTCGAAACATCAATCGCTGCCGCTGCATTTATGTCAGCATTCACAATCGTTCCAGTTGCTATCTGTGGGTTTGGATACGTTCCTGAAAGATCTCCACCTGCCGCTCCACTCGGAGCAACACTAATGGGGACACTCGTTGCAGAGGTAATCCTGCCTTGAGCATCCACTGTAACTTGAGAAACATTGGATGCATTACCATAAGTATTTGCTGTAACCCCAGTATTAGTTAAGCCTAACGTGCCCGTTGTTGTTATTGTTCCCCCCGTTAAACCCGTACCAGCTGTTACACTTGTTACAGTTCCAAAGGTCGGAGTTGTCCAAGCAGTAACACCTGCAGCTGTTGTCAATAATTGGCCATTGATTCCCGGTGCAATTTTAGCGGGTGTAACTGAGTTGTTATTAATTGTTAGACCTGAATTAAAAGTTCCAGATATATCCCCTGCAACAGGAGTTTCCGTATCAAGAACTACCGCATTGCTTAGTCTGTTTGTATTAACGGTTCCCGTTGTGGTAGCATTGTTAATTGCGGTGACCAAACTATTCCCTGAGCCTACAGCAAGAGTTGGGTTTGGATACGTTCCAGTAAGGTCCCCGCCAGCTGCTCCACCGGGAGCAACTCCAGTGATAGTTGTATTACCAGCCGTTGTTAATCTTCCCTGCGCATCAACGGTAAAGTTCGGGACCTGAGTAGCTGATCCATAAGCGCCAGCAACTACTGTTGTGTTGGCAAGTTTTGTGCTTGTAACTGCACCATCTAAAATCTTAGAGGTGGTAATCGCATCATTCGCAACGTCAATACTACCAATGCTTCCATCGGCAATTTTTGAACTATTAATTACTCCGGTCGTAATCGTTGGGTTTGGATACGTTCCCGTAAGGTCACCTCCTGCCGCTCCACCCGGAGCAACTCCTGCAATGGTAATGCTACCAGCGTTTGTTAGCCTTCCCTCAGCGTCAACTGTGAAATTCGGAACCTGAGTAGCTGATCCATAAGAGCCTAAAGTAACTCCTGTAGCCGCTAACTTCGCTGAAGTAATTGATGCGTTAGCCAAATCTGCAGTAGCGATCGTTCCGTCAAGAATATCAGCACTACTTATTGTTCCATCCAAAATTTTGGCACTAGTAATTGCATTGTTTGCTACAGTAGGATTAGGGAAATTTCCTGTCAAGTCACCACCTGCGGCACCTGTAGGGGCAGCACCTGTTATAGTAACATTGTTAGCAGAAGTAATCCTTCCTTGTGCGTCAACTATAATTTGAGATACCTCTGTCGCAGATCCATATGTGCCAATCGACACTCCTGTGGCGGCCAACTTTGCCGAAGTAACAGATGCGTTAGCCAAATCTGCAGTAGCGATCGTTCCATCAAGAATATCAGCACTACTTATTGTTCCATCCAAAATTTTTGCGCTTGTAATTGCATTGGCTGCTATTGTAGGATTAGGAAATGTACCTGTTAAATCACCACCAGCAGCACCAGCCGGAGTAACACCAGCAATCGTTGTATTTCCTGCTGCAGTTAATCTTCCTTCTGCATCTACAATAAAGCTGGGAACCTGTGTAGCAGAACCATATGAACCTGAAGTAACGCCAGTTGGTGCCAACTTTGCTGCTGTAACAGATGCATTCGCCAAGTCTGCTGTTGCAATAGTTCCATCCAAAATCTTGGCACTTGTAATTGCGTTTGTATTAACCACTGGGTTAGGAAAAGAACCCGACAAGTCGCCACCTGCCACTCCGGCTGTAGTAATTGTTACGCTTTGACTACCTAATAATCTGCTAATCGTCAATAAGCCAGAGGCAGGGGTGTAAGTCAGCGTTTGGTTGTCTGTATTTACTCCTGCAAAAGGAGTAAGGTCGATTGGGGTAGCTGACGGATTATTTGTTATACTCAACGTACTTCCAGAAAGTTGAAGATCTTGTGGTATGGCCGATATCGCGTTACCCGCAATGGCAATTCCGTCACCCGCTGTTAACTCTAATCCGGTTTTAAAGGGATGCCACTGAGTGTTTTGCCAGAAATAAAAAGTATTATCACTACTATCAAAGACCAAAAGACCATTTTCATTATTAGTCAGTGACGTTGTAAAAGAATTTGCTGTTCGTTGAGCAGTAGTCAGTCTCGGCACCAAAAGTCCTTGATTATTTCCTTGAGAAACTAAATCAAGGACTGCGTTTTTATTAGGATTTACAATTCCAATACCAACAGAATTTTGGCCTTTAGCCAAAAACATGTGGAGAATCAGAAAACCAGCCAAGAAATAGACTTTTGAACTCATAGCAGATGGATTAGATAAGTAATTACAAAATTGGGGTGCTTTAAATCTAAAATAAATTGATCTCACTTTAAAGTGTTTTTATAAAATTAAGGTTGAAAAAGGACGAAACAAGGATATGCTTATCCGAAACATAAAACTCTTTATCGAGTCAAAGAATAGTAACTGTGATGATGCCAAATAGGCCATTATTTGCTACCATGCGAATAGGTTTTCCATAAAACTCTTTCTGATTTTCAATTATCGGTTTGCAAAGAGTTTGATTATTATTGCAAAAACTGAATCCCATGAAATTTGGAACTAAAGCCGTACATGCCGGAGTAGAACCCGATCCTTCAACAGGAGCGATTATGACTCCTATTTATCAAACCTCTACCTATGTGCAGGAATCACCTTCCAAACATAAAGGCTATGCATACGCACGAGGAGCTAACCCGACTCGCAATGCACTGCAAAAAAGCATTGCGGCTTTGGAAAATGGAAAATTTGGAATCTGCTTTTCATCGGGTATGGGAGCAACTGACGCTGTTATCAAACTACTAAGCCCCGGAGATGAAGTGATCACCAGTAATGATTTGTACGGTGGCTCCTACCGCATGTTCAAAAAAGTATATGAGAAATTTGGAATTAAATTTCATTTCATTGACCTAACAAATACAGAAAATCTAATCGCTTACATTAATAAAAACACAAAGTTGTTATGGTTGGAGACTCCATCTAACCCATTGATGCGAATCATTGACATAGAAGCTTGCTCTGTAATCGCTAAAAAGAATAATATTTTAGTTGCTGTTGACAACACATTTGCATCGCCTTATTTGCAGAATCCATTGGCGCTTGGTGCAGATATTGTTATGCACTCGGTAACAAAATATTTAAGCGGTCATAGTGATGTGATTATGGGTGCCTTAGTAGTTAACGATGAAAAGTTGCATCAGGAACTCGCCTTCATTGCAAACTCCTGCGGTGCCGTTCCCGGACCACAAGATTCTTTCCTAGTGCTGCGTGGAATTAAGACGCTGCATTTGCGAATGGAGCGTCATTGCTTCAATGGGAAAAAAATCGCCTCCTATTTGCAAACTCATCCTAAAGTTGGAAAAGTTTTTTGGCCCGGCTTTTCAGATCATCCAGGTTATGCGATCGCAAAAAAACAAATGAGCGATTTTGGGGGGATGCTCTCATTCACCTTAAAAGATGACAGTCTCGAAAAGGCTATAGAATTTATGGAGTCAGTCCAATTATTTTCTCTTGCTGAATCACTCGGTGGAGTTGAATCACTCATCAATCACCCTGCATCAATGACTCATGCAAGCATACCAAAAGAAGAACGGATCAAAAATGGTTTGAGTGACTCTCTAATCAGACTATCTATTGGTGTTGAAGATGTTGAGGACTTGATTGAAGATTTGGAACAAGCATTGAAACTTGTGTAAATAAAGTCCCAGCATCAATGACTCATGCAAGCATACCAAAAGAAGAACGGATCAAAAATGGTTTGAGTGACTCTCTAATCAGACTATCTATTGGTGTTGAAGATGTTGAGGACTTGATTGAAGACTTGGAACAAGCATTGAAACTTGTTTAAAAAAATAAAGCATGGCTCCAATTGGGGGTCATGCTTTGTTACCATCGAATATTCTTTTCTTCACGTCATATACATGCGATCTCCTTATATTTCCTGCTAGATTCTTAAAACAATTAAAAAAAAACTAAGATTTCGATTCAGAAATTTTTACCAGAAACTCAGCTCCTTTTCCCTGCTCGCTGAATAGAATAATTTCACCACCTAATCTATCCACCAATATTTTTACAATGGCCAGTCCAAGGCCATTCGAACTTTCACCACCGGTAGGTTGAGCAGATAGTCTTTTGAATTTCTGAAATAGAAAAGTTTTGTCTAATTCAGAAAATCCTGGTCCGCTATCCTTTACAGAAATGGTTATCACATCGTCCTCTTTCTTTCCCTCAATACGAACTCGTGAATTTCTTGGTGAAAACTTAATTGCATTAGAAACCAAATTATCAATGATTCTATTCAAATAATCTGCATCCGACTTGAAGGTACCCGAAAAATTATGGGTGACTAAAAGCTGAATTGATTTTATTTCTGCAGAACCGCGGAAAGAATTCATTCGTTGTTGCCAACAAATCCCCAACATGAACATCGGCAATTAAAGGTGCTCTTGCGTTAGCTTCAAATGCATTTACATCCAACAAGTCCTTAATAAGATTATCTCCAGACTTTGTAGCAATTTTAATTGTTGATGCCGATCAGGGTGCCACGGCTATCGATTAGTGCGCCGCCGGAATTGCCGGGGTTGATGGCTGCGTCGGTCTGGATGAATTGCTCGATCCCGGCGATGCCCATATCGGTGCGCCCGGTGGCGCTGACGATACCCATGGTCACGGTCTGTCCGACCCCGAACGGGTTGCCGATGGCGAGCACCACGTCGCCGACGCGGACCTCCCTGGCTGGCCGATCTGTTTCGACCTTCGAAGGAGTTCAGGTGAGACTCGATTGAGTCGCCGCTTGGGGGCATCGTTGCCGACAATAGAGACTCAGATGAGGCTTTGGATCGTGTCTAGATAGCTTTGAAAAATGCGAAATATAAGGACGATGATTAGGATGGCGACGCCTCCCCTTGAGACCAGAAAGCCCATAAGCTGAGCAAGAGTGCCGATTGCCGCGGCGGCGCGTTCTTCGTAGGCGTTGGCCTGGTGCTGTAGCGATTCGACAAGCGTTCCTGATTCTTCTCCTGCCGCCACGACTTGAAGCAAATCGCTAGGGAAGGCACCCGTCTCCGCCATCGCTTCGGCGATCGACGCCCCCTGGCCAATGCGTCGCGTGATTCCTGGGGCATGCCTTCGATAAAAGTCGTTTCCGCTTGCGTCCAAGGCCAGCGGCAAAGCTTTGCGCAAGTCCATCGACGAATCGAATACGAGTTGTAGTGCCCAAGCAAGTCGTGCCAAGCAAAGCGTTTCCAATGCGTTCCCCACTATGGGCGTCTGCAACGCGGCGCGCTGCAGGGGGCGAAACCAGAGTGCGCCGCGACGAGCCGATTCGTAGACAGCGACCGCGCCAATTGCGATAAACGTTAGGACGTTAAAATAAATGATCAGTCCGCGCGTGCGAAAGAGCCCCAGCCCCAGGAAATCGATCGGCGGCGTACCGTCGACCGATTTGCTCGCCAGGAGTCCCATGATCCAAATCAAGACGCCAACAACGGCGACCGCAACCCCCAATTGAAACAGGGGCCACATCAAGCGAGAACGTATCTGACGTTGAGCCTGCAAGACGCGTTCGTAGTGGTCGGCGAGTCGCTTGTGGTGCTCCGTCTAAGTTTCCGCTCAGCTCGCCGACTTCGGTCATCGCCCGAAACAGGACGGGGAAGTAGTCTCCGGTCGTCGCCAGGGCCGCTGTAATCGAATCCCCCCTCGCAAGTGCGTCACGCACAACGCAGAGCACGGCACGCTCGGCCGCGACCCCCGCGTTCCGCCTCGTCGTGCGAAATCGAACGATCTGTTAAGCCGGCTTTCGTTGCCAACGCCAAACGTCGGCAGAGTCCGGCCAGGGACTTGGTGGGCGGCACGCGAGGCGAAAGGAACATGACTCTGCCTGATGGCTGGTGGATACGGGCGAACGGAAAAAACGCGATTGGTTGCCTCTGTCTATTTTTCTCCGTGTTCTCCGTGCCTTCGTGGTTCTCCTTCTGGGCGACTCGTCTTGCCCCCCTTGTCCTGCCCCACGCGGCAATTGGCCCCCACGCCGGAGGACCACTCGATTCATCCTACGACCAGGGGAGTCCAATCAAAAGTGTCTCCGTCAAATAAGCCCAAATCGCTCAATTTT
>CAWBCB010000151.1:0-20971 GCA_963787095.1 uncultured Cytophagales bacterium
AGTTTATTCAATATGTAGAGCGACAAGTTGCGTTATTTGATTCTATCGAAGACTCATCGTTTGAGCAGATTAATGATACAACCGGAAGAGGAACCATCGCTTCCCTGCTTCAGCGAACTAAGTTTGATCGTAAAGAAAAGGAATTAAAGAAGCGGCTGGAAGATTTCAGTTTACGAACTGTACTCACAGCGCACCCCACGCAATTTTATCCGGGTCCGGTGTTGGGGATATTAACAGATCTTGAAAAATCTATTCGTGAACATGACCTTGCTCAAATAAACTTGTTGCTTCAGCAACTTGGTAAAACTGGTTTTATCAATCGCGACAAGCCCTCGCCTTATGATGAAGCAATTAGTTTATGCTGGTACTTAGAGAATACATTTTATCAGGCCATTCCTGAAATCATTCAATCGCTGTGTTCGTCCTTACAAATTCCATTAGCCGATTGGAATAATGATCGACTTGTAGTGATTGGCTTTTGGCCTGGCGGTGATCGAGACGGAAACCCATTTGTTAATAGCGAGATCACATGCAAGGTAGCAGCTCGCCTGCAAGAAAGTCTTTTGAAATGTTATTACCGCGATATGCGTGCTTTGCGCAGAAGGCTAACCTTTCAGGGGGTTGATAAAGTTGTTATTGAAATAGAACGCAAAATATATCAATGGGTGTATGGTACGGAGCGAGGATACGCTCATGCACACGAATTGGTAGATGATTTAATGCGAGCTCGAAAAAAACTGATTGATGAGCACGATGGATTGTTTTTGGATTTGCTCGATATCTTCATTCTGAAGGTAAAATTGTTTGGATTTCATTTTGCGAGTCTGGATGTTCGGCAGGATAGTCGCAAACATGATTATGTGTGGTCACAGATTTTGGATGTTGGTTCTAAATCAGGAAAGACGGTTTCGTCAGCTGAATTTCAAAAACTCACCAACAAGGAACAAATTCAATATTTGCTTTCGCTAAAAATATCGTTAGATGATTTTCAATTTGAAGATGCATTTGTAAATGAAACGCTGGATAGCATTCGTGCTATTGGAACGATTCAAAAAAAGAATGGGGTACTGGGATGCCACCGATATGTAATTAGTAACTGCCAAAGCTCACTGCATGTAATTGAAGTGTTTGTGTTAGGTAGATTGCTATTAGGAACAAACGAAGGATTGGAGCTTGATGTAGTACCACTTTTTGAAACGATTGATGATCTTGCACATGCTCCGGACATCATGCATGAATTGTATAGTATCAAAGAGTATCGTACGCATTTAGATGCGCGTGATTCTGATCAAACGATCATGTTAGGCTTCTCAGACGGTACAAAAGATGGTGGCTATTTGCGCGCCAACTGGTCTATCTTCCGGGCAAAAGAAAATCTTACAGAAACATCGCGCAAGCATGGATTGAAAGCAATATTTTTTGATGGACGTGGTGGCCCACCAGCACGGGGTGGAGGCAACACACATGATTTTTATGCCTCCCTAGGTGAGACAATCGAAAATGAGGAAGTACAAATCACCATTCAAGGACAAACCATCAGTTCTAATTTTGGTAAGATTGCTTCGTGCAAATACAATTTAGAACAGCTTCTTTCAGCGGGATTAGAGGGCGCGGTTTTTAAAAATCCAGAGAATCAGTTATCACAAGATCAGAAAGAAACATTAGATGAACTTGCAGAAATCGGGTATCAATCCTATTTGGGATTGAAGCATCATCCCCGCTTTGTTCCATATCTGGAAAATGTAACACCGCTTTCATTCTTTGGTGATACCAATATTGGTTCGCGGCCTGTTAAACGAAGCTCAACCGAAGGGTTGAAGTTTGAAGACTTGAGGGCTATTCCTTTCGTTGGTTCATGGGCTATGATGAAACAGAATATACCAGGCTTCTATGGAGTTGGTTCAGCATTCAAAACGTTGTCTGATAAAAATGGGGCTCAAAAATTAAAAACATTTTATCAGGAATCACTATTTTTTCGAACGCTGTTAGGCAATAGCATGATGTCGCTCACCAAAACAAATTATCAGGCCACTACCTATCTTAAAGACGATCCTGAGTTTGGCCAGTTTTGGGAAATGATGTATGCTGAATTTGAATTATCCAGCAAGCAAGTATTGGAGGTTTCCGGATTGAAAGAGCTGATGGATAGCAATCCGGTGCAACGTGATTCAGTTAGATTGCGTGAGAAGATTGTGCTACCTCTGATTGCGATTCAACAATTTGCCTTGGTGAATTTGCGTCATCAAACTGAGAAAAATAAAATCTATGAAAATCGATACCGCAAATTGATTATCAGATGCATGTTTGGAATAATCAATGCGGCTCGAAATTCAGCGTAGAATTAAAGTTTTAAGAATAGAACATTTGACCTTCATGAAATATTCTAAGATCGACTTAGTGAATTGGGTGGTGAAACTTTCTTTCATCGCTCTTTTATTCACTTGTTTCAATGTGCAAGCTCAGAACAAAGGAGTACTAAATACCGATCAGGGTAAAACAAAGATTGACAAACATATCTACGGACATTTCTCAGAACACTTGGGGCGCTGTATTTATGGTGGATTTTATGTGGGCGAATCGAATACCAAAATTCCAAATACCCAAGGAGTTCGGCTTGATGTGGTGGATGCGTTGAAAAAACTAAAGATACCTAACCTGCGATGGCCGGGTGGCTGCTTTGCTGATACCTATCATTGGAAAGATGGAGTAGGGCCTAAGGACAAACGACCAACCATTGTTAATACGTGGTGGGGTGGAGTTACGGAAGATAATAGTTTTGGTACGCATGATTTCTTAAACATGTGTGAGTTGCTTGGCGCTGAACCCTATTTATCGGGCAATGTAGGGAGCGGAACGGTTCAAGAATTAGCGGACTGGGTTCAGTATGTAAATTTTGAAGGAGTAAGTCCCATGTCGAAATGGAGAAAAGAGAACGGTCGCGATAAAGCATGGAATGTAAAGTATTGGGGAATTGGCAATGAAGCCTGGGGCTGTGGCGGAAACATGACAGCGGAATACTATGCAAATATCTATCGACAGTATGCAACGTTCATGACAAGAACAGAAAAAGTAAAACCGTTTAGAATTGCTTCGGGAGCAAGTTCGTCAGATTATCATTGGACCGAAGTGGTGATGCGGGATATTCCACATAATATGCTGGAAGGAATTGCACTTCACCATTATTCAGTAATTGATTGGGGTAAAAAAGGATCCGCTGCAGATTTTAGTGAGCAACAATATTTTCAAACCATGCAGCGCGCGTTACAGATGGAAGAACTGATTACAAAACATGCTACCATTATGGATAAATACGATCCGCAAAAGAAAGTTGCCTTGGTGGTGGATGAATGGGGCGGATGGTATGACGTAGAGACAGGCACCAATCCTGGATTTTTGTATCAACAAAACACGATGCGCGATGCTATACTGGCGGGAGCAACCTTGAATATTTTCCATAACCACAGCGATCGGGTGCGCATGGCTAACCTGGCGCAAACGGTAAACGTATTACAAGCCGTTGTGCTAACACAAGAAGAGAAGATGATTGTTACGCCCACATACCATGTCATGGAAATGTATAATGTGCATCAGGACGCAACCTTAATCCCGTTTGATTTCACTACAAATGATTATACACTCGGAACAGAAAAGTTGCCGGCAGTTTCAGTGTCTGCTTCAAAGGACAACGCAGGCGTAACTCACGTTTCTCTCGTGAATGTAGATTCAAAAAATGTTCAAGAGATCACCATCGATCTTCGGGGTGGAAAGTTCAACGCTGTAACTGGAAGAATATTAAACAGCCCAAAGCTTCAGGATCACAACACATTTGAAAAACCAGATTTTGTTAAACCAGTTGCTTTTAAACAAGCAACACTAGCTGCAAACATATTGAAGGTTGCTTTACCTGCCCATTGCGTGGTGGTGCTTGAATTGCGATAAAACAAAAAGAGTTCCCAGCCTGCCGCAGGCGGAAACTCTTCATTTCAGTTTTAAGATTCTTTAATTCGAAAGTCGAAAAGTAATGGGTACACTGAAACCAGTATCAACACTCTTGCCGTGTTGTGTTCCTGCAACCCAGTTTGGCATGGCTGTTACCACGCGAATTGCTTCCGATTTTAATGATTGATCCATTTCATCATTTGTTACATCAGTAGCTACCACTTCGCGGATAGCACCTTTTTGATCAACGATAAAATCAACAAATACAGTTCCTTCCACGCCATTCTTTTCTGCAATTTCAGGGTAGGTAAGGTTATCGCGGAGATAAGCCATCATTTCTTTATCACCACCTACATAAGTAGGATCAACTTCTGCTTTATTATAGATAACTTTTCCAGAAGCATCTTTATAGGTAAGTGCTGTTTTAGCTTTTTCCATGGCAGCAAGTCTGCGTTGTTCTAGTTTTTCAACTCTGGCTGCTTCAATTTTTTCTCGTTTGGCCATGCGATCTTCTTGAGCGTTGGCTTCACTGGTTGCTTCCATTTCTGTAGCATCGGAATTATCTTCTGCTTTAGGTCCGCAACTTTGTAGTAAAACAAAGGCGAACACCAACATCAAAAGAGGTGAGTTCTTTTTCATAAGTTTTGTATTAGTTTATAATATGACTTTATAATATGACAGATATAGCTGCATTATCATGCCATCAATAAAGAAGGAGAAGAGACATGCTGAGCATGAATAGCATCTAGCTGCGGGCATTTATTTCCCCACACTTTGGGAATTGGAGATTCCCAAACACTTTGATAGAGAAGATTTTGACTTTAGGATTTCGTCTTACTCTTCACCCACTCTCTCGCATTTACAAACGCTTCTATCCAAGGGCCAACTTCATCCGATTTGCGTTGTGTTGGATAGTGTCCCCAGTTCCATGGAAATAGTGAACGCTCGATGTGTGGCATAATGGCCAGGTGCCTTCCATCTTTTGATGAAAGTGCAGCCACCGAAAAATCAGAATCATTCGGGTTGCCGGGATATTCAGGATAGGTATACGTTGCAGCTACTTTGATACTCTTTATGATTCTTTAAATCAAATTTTCCCTCGCCATGTGCTACCCATGCCCCTAGTTGCGCGCCTTCATAACTTTTTAACAACACGGAATTGTTTTTTGGGATAGTCATGCTAATAAAAATGGACTCAAATTTTCCAGAACCATTGTGATGCATTTTAGGATGGCTAGCCATATCAAGATCACGATACACCAATCCTAATTCCATCATCAATTGACACCCATTGCAAACCCCCAGGCTTAACGTATCATCACGCTTGTAAAAATTATCGAGGGCTGCTTTAGCTTTTGGATTGTAGAGAAACGCGCCCGCCCAACCTTTGGCAGAGCCTAGTACATCGGAGTTTGAGAAACCACCTACGAACACGATCATGTTTACTTCGGTCAAATCTTCACGACCCGTCATTAGATCAGTCATGTGAACATCTTTAACATCGAAGCCGGCTAAGTAAAGAGCATAGGCCATTTCACGATCGCCATTAACACCCTTCTCACGAATGATAGCAGCTTTTAATCCAGTCGGAGTTCTTCGTTTCGGATCAATGCCGTAGGTAGAGAATTTTCCATCAAACTTCGGCTGGAACTTATATTCTAATACTTGTTTAAAAAGATTTTCTTTTCGTGTTTCTGCGTGACCTTTTGGTCGCTGAAGTTTGTCTAAAAGGTAGGAAGTATGAAACCATTTTGCTCTTAAATTGTCAATTGTCAATTGTAAATTATCAATTGACATAACTCTACCAGTTACTACTTCTCCAATTACTTTAAAGTCAACTTTGTTATTGTTTAAAAGTTTTTCAACTCCAGCTAAATCTGAAACCTGAACAACAATCCCTGGATTTTCGCTGAAGAATATTTTTACCAAGTCATCGCCTAACTCTTTTACGTTTACTGACAATCCGATGTTGGGCGTAGGGAAACACATTTCTAGTAAAGTGGTAATTAAACCGCCTGATGAAATGTCATGACCTGCTAGAACAAGATTTTGGTTTATTAATTCTTGAACAGCCCCAAAAGCCTGAACAAAATAAGCATCGTCTTTTATAGTAGGAGTCTCTGTTCCCATTTGATTCACCACCTGAGCGAAACTACTGCCACCCAGTGTTAACGTGTCTTTTGAGAAATCGATGTAGATCAATTTAGATCCAACTACCGGTTCAAGGTTGGGAGAAACTGTTTTTCGAATATCACTTACTTCGGCTACAGCCGAAATGATAACCGTGCCCGGAGAAAGTACAACTTCGCCATTCGGATATTTCTGCGTCATCGAAAGGGAATCCTTTCCTGTTGGGATGTTGATGCCAAGGTTGCATGCAAAATCACTGACCGCTTCAACGGCAGCATAAAGTCGTGCATTTTCACCAGCATTTTTTGCTGGCCACATCCAGTTCGCACTAAGCGAAACCCCTTTTAATCCATAAGTAAGTGGTGCCCAAATAATGTTGAGCAACGATTCAGCAATAGCCAACTTACTTCCTGCAGCAGCATCTACTAGAGCTGCGCCAGGTGCATGACCAATTCCAGTCGCAATTCCTTTATGGCTTGTAAAGTCTAAGGCCATCACTGAAACATTATTCAACGGAAGCTGAATAGGACCACATGTTTGTTGAGTTGCCACGCGACCTGTTACCGAGCGATCTACTTTGTTAGTCAACCAATCTTTGCAGGCCACAGCTTCTAATTGCAGCACTTGTTCTAAGTATGAAATGAGTTTAGAAGAATCGTAACTGACCGCCTCAAACTTTTCTTTAGAAGTATTGTCTTGTAAAATTGTTTTTGGTGACGAACCAAAAAGATGACTCATAGCCAGCTCTACCGGCTTTGTATTTTTCTTGTTGTCAACAAACTTAAACTGATGATCGCCAGTAGCAGTGCCCACTACATACAAAGGAGCACGCTCTCGTTCAGCGGCAGCTTTAAATGTAGCCACATCCTTCTCGTTAATAGCAACACCCATGCGCTCTTGCGACTCGTTGCTGATAATTTCTTTATCGGATAGGGTAGGATCACCAATAGGAAGTTGATCGATTTCAATGGTTCCACCTGTTTCTTCCAACAATTCTGAAAAACAATTTAGATGGCCGCCTGCTCCGTGATCGTGAATAGAAACAATTGGATTTTTACTTGACTCAACCATGGCACGAATGGCGTTCATCACTCGTTTTTGCATTTCAGGGTTTGAGCGTTGCACCGCATTTAATTCCAATGCATTGCCAAACTCACCGGTTGTTACTGAAGAAACGGCTGCACCACCCATGCCAATGCGATAATTATCGCCACCCAGCAAAACAATTTTATCACCTGCTTTCAGATGTTCTTTCTTGCTGTCTTTCTCTTTTCCGTAGCCAACACCACCCGCCAGCATAATCACTTTATCGAATCCAAACTTTTTATTGTTTTCGAAATGTTCAAATGTTAATACACTTCCCCCAATGAGCGGTTGCCCAAACTTGTTTCCAAAATCACTGGCCCCATCAGAAGCTTTAATTAAAATCTCAGCAGGAGTTTGATATAACCATTTACGGGCTTCAAATTTTTTCTCCCAGGGCCTTCCATTTTCTAAACGTGGATAGGAGGTAATGTAAACCGCAGTTCCGGACAACGGCAAAGAACCTTTACCACCGGCAAGCCGATCGCGAATTTCACCACCACCACCAGTAGCTGCACCATTGAAGGGTTCAACGGTAGTTGGAAAATTATGTGTCTCTGCTTTAAGCGAGATAACAGAATCGAAATCTTCAATCTTAAAGTAATCGGGAATGTCGCCACGCGTGGGCGCAAACTGCTCCACCGAAGGTCCTTTGATGAAGGCAACGTTATCTTTATAAGCTGATACAATGTAATTCGGATTTTCTTTTGAAGTTTTTTTGATCAACTGAAAAAGTGTTGACTCTTTTTCTACCCCATCAATAATAAAAGTGCCATTAAAAATTTTATGCCGGCAGTGCTCGCTGTTCACTTGCGAGAAGCCAAACACTTCACTATCGGTAAGTTTGCGTCCAAGTTTCCAACTCACATCATTCAGGTAATCAATTTCTTCCTGGCTTAATGCAAGTCCTTCTTTCTCGCTAAACGATTTTATATCCTCAATTTCAAAAATGGGCTCAGGTGCGTGATGGATTGTAAATAACTCCTGATCGAGCTCGGTATATAATCGTTGAAGCATCCGATCGTGCGTTGCAGATGCATCCTTAACTTCAAAAAATTCTTCAATTCTGATGATGCCTTTGATGCCCATCGTTTGGGTGATCTCTACTGCGTTTGTACTCCAGGGAGTGATCATCTCCTTCCTTGGACCTATGAAATGGCCACTAATCGATTTTGCTTCCAGCGGCTTTGCACCGCCAAAAAGCCAGATCAGTTTTTCATAGTCTTGAGTATCAAAAGGTTGAGCGAATTCTACAGCGTAAAGGGTAGAACCAGGTGCCCGAAAGAAAACAATCATAGTGGTGAACGTAAGCACAAAAATAGGAACCTTTTCAGGGATTCCATGGAGATTGTTGATGTAGTTTTTGAAACTCTAATCTTGATTAACCAATCTCAAATTTGATGATTGGGATATTACTTCTTCTTACTAAACATCCAGCTTAGAAAATCGGGTTCAGCAAAAGCATTGTCCCAGCTGTTGTGATTTATACCTGGATATTCTTTGTAGGTGACATTTACCTTTAAAGATTCAAGTTTTTTCACCATCTGGCGGGATTCATTTACGCTAACAACATCATCCGAATCGCCATGAAAAACACGAAATGGAATTTTCTTTACGCGCTTGTTATAACGGGTTGTATCACCACCTCCACAAATCGGAAGTGCAGCCGCAAATAATTTTGGATAGCGATACACGGCTTCAAAGGTTCCCATGCCACCCATTGACAAGCCTGTAATGTAGATTCGTTTTTTATCTACACCTTGCTCATTACTGATTTTTTGCACAAGTTCGATAGCATTTCTTAAAGGCAAAGTAATTGGTTTCGAGTAGTCAAAACCCAGCGTAATTGGAGAAGTGCTTCTATCAATATTTACACTAGCCCAGTAGCTATCTGTTGGACATTGTGGGGCAATAACTATGGCAGGAAAATTTGCTCTGCTTTCATCCGTAAGAAAAAGTTTTGCTCCGTGAGTCAGTTGTTTTTCGTTATCGTTGCCACGCTCACCAGCACCATGTAGCAAAAGAACTAGTGGATATTTTTTTGATTGATCATAGTCCTTTGGATACAGGATTCGGTAAGGCAGCTGTTCGCCTGTAGGCGAAGTATAAATCTCTTTCGCAAAGAGGCTGAAGTCCTGAGCGAGAAGATTGAACTGAGCTAGAAATAATGCAAGAAATGAAATTGTACGCATAGGCGAGTAGTAAGAAAAAAATAAGCCCTCGATCGAGGGCTTATGGGTAAATTATTTACCGGCTTTTTTTGCTTTTTTTTCAGCCCTTTTTTCTTTCAAGGTTTTGAGGGGCTTTTTCTTGTCTGCTTTTTTAACGTCCATTCCTTTTGACATAGCTATAGAGTTTTAGTGAGATAAAAGTAATAAAATTTTTTAAAAATAAACTGAGATTAATCGAAATCACAAACTCATTTAATTATCAAGTGCGCCATCGTCCACCCAGCACGTTATCAATTGAATCTGATCGGCTGGGAGAGTGCTATCAAAAGGCATGGATTTGTTAACTACTCTGGTTTTTATTTGGAGTGCATTAGCCTTCACTACCTCAAATTTGGTGAGGTCTATTCTGCCGGTGCCATTAACATGACAACCAGCTTTAGCGCATGATACACCAATGATAGGTTTAATTTGAGTTGACCAGCTCACCCCTGTATTACCGTGGGGAACATTGGCTGTAAAAGTATACGTGCAATTTTTTGAATCGCGCACAAATACAGAATATGCGCCATGACTAAGATTGTTGAAAATAGAATCGTTTGAACTTAACCCATTATTGATTCTAAACGAGAAAGGGGCATCGCCTCCTGTGGGTCTTATTTTTAAAGTGCCATCTGGAGAAAGGCACACAGAATTTTTAGTAGCAATTGCGGTTGCAGTGAGTGTAGTTTCAAAATTGGTTATCTCTACCTGCAAAGTATCGGAGCATTTTTTGGAATCGAAAACCACAATGGAATAGATACCAGCCGAAAGCGATTTAAATTTAGGACTGGATTGTTCAGTTTTACCACTCAAAGCAAACGTATAGGCTGGTGCACCCCCCTCGGCCAGAACCTCTATTTCACCATTATTAAAAGCACATGATAAAAGATCTTTTTTCTGAACAAGAGAAATTTGCAACGTGCTTTTTGAGCAATCTACTTCGGGATTCTGATCGTTGCTGCTGCAGGAGAACATTAGAGCTAAAGCAATAGCGGAAATTCTTTTAATGTGTGGCACGTTGATATTATATTCCACAAATATAGGTAAGCTTTAATCAGCGGGTTCCATGTCCATGCACTGGTTTCGATGAAATTCTTTTTCTTACTTTAGAACGGAATTATTCTTCCGTACTTTACAAAGCTATTTGATCGGGTACCTATTTTATCAGAAAAAGGTTGAGAAATATTTTATATAAATTCTCTATTGGCTTGAGTGTTGCTTTTTTACTTGCAGCATTGGGTACTGGTTTTATTTCAGGGATTGAAAAAGCAGGGCTCTTTCTAATAGGATTTTTTCTATTTGGCGCTATAGCATTTCAGGGATATCAGTCGCTTAAAGGATTTTCTTATGCAACTATGATTTTTGCTGCAGTAACAGCTGCCTTGTATTATCCCAATAACTTTGTTGAAATAAATAGTTACAGACTCACGGGTTTAATCACTCCACTCATCCAGCTTATCATGTTTGGCATGGGTACTTCTATGAGTGTTGGTGATTTCATTTCAGTAAGCAAGGCTCCCAAAGCTGTTTTGATTGGAGTTTCGGCACAATTGACGATTATGCCTCTTATTGGATTTGGTTTGGCAAGCATCAGTGGCTTTTCACCTGAGATTGCTGCCGGTATAATTCTTATCGGCTGCTCACCAAGTGGCATGGCTTCCAATGTGATGAGTTATCTGGCGAAAGCTAATCTTGCCTTGTCGATCACAATAACTTCTATTTCTACATTGCTGGCTCCGTTTGTAACGCCCTTGTTCATGAAAATATTAGCGGGAGCATTTATTGATATTGATATGATGAAAATGATGTGGGACATCACTAAGATGGTGATTCTTCCAATTGGTGCTGGACTTTTGTTTAATAAGCTATTGCGGGGTAAGTCTCAATGGCTGGATGCAGCGATGCCCATAGTTTCCATGATTGGGATAGGGATGGTTATTACAATAGTTACAGCTACGGGAAGAGATAGTTTACTAACAATAGGATTTCTTTTGATTGTTCTTGTGATGATTCATAACCTGGCAGGCTATTTTATTGGATATTGGTTTGGACGCATATTCAAAATGAATGAACGCGATTGCCGCACCATTGCTATTGAAGTGGGTATGCAGAATGGAGGTCTTGCATCTGGGATTGCGAAGGAGATGGGAAAGATTGCTACGGTAGGTTTGGCCCCCGCTGTGTTCGGGCCACTGATGAACATTACAGGCTCTATTCTTGCTTCTTATTGGCATAGAAAACCTCCAATCGAAAATAGGCAGGGGTATAGACTGTGATCATACATCTTAGTCATTTTTCAATGACTTACCACCAGTACGATAGTGTGATGTTTGGTGACCAGCGCCAATTGTTTCATCTTTGGTATTGCGATTCCAGAAGAAACCTACTTAGGTATGTCCAACAAAGATGGGAAGTCATTTAAGCCTGAGAAATTATTAGAGCCTTTTAAGCCAGAGAATTTAATTCAGGCGTTGAAGAAACCAGATGAGATTCTCCTTAAGAGTTTACGGTCTCTTACAAACATTACGGGAAGCATCACGGGTATTAATTTTAATTTCTATTCTAAAATAAAAAGTGAGGCAAAAGGAAAAACAGAATTAACATTTATTGGTGAGAAAAAAGTAGCAGAAGCAAAACTTCAACTTTTTACCTATAATGAAATTTCTTGCAATGAAACCGAGAAGGCAACTGACTTTGAATTAATTGATACAGCAGATCATTCACATAATTATTGGCTTAACCTTCACGGCATTCATGATGTTGAACTGATAGAAAACATTGGAAATGCGCTTTGTTTTGAAAGATTAACGGTGCGTCAGGTTGTAGACACCACACAACGACCAAAAGTGGATGACTATGATGATTATATTTTCTTTAGTATCAAATCCATCCTTATTCGCGAAGATCACCAACTTCATATCGAACAACTATCCTTTGTATTAGGAAAAAATTATGTGGTTTCTTTTCAAGAGGAGGTGGGCGATCACTTCGATCATATCCGGAATAAAATGCGGGATAATCTGGGGCAGGTTAGGAAGCGAGAATGTGATTTCCTTTTATTCCAGCTACTGGATGCTATCCTTGATAACTATTTTGAAACACTGGATCATATTAATCACGAAGTTGCCCTTCTTGAGAAGGAGACAATTACCAATCCTAAGCAATCCACCTTGCTGTTGATTGAAAAGAATAAGAAGGATGTTGATAAAATCAAGAAATCACTTTTGCCATTCAAAGAAGCATTGACTAATATTTTGAAAGATCGCACCCACTTTATTACAAAAAGAAACAGAAAGTATTTCAGGGATTTGAAAAATAGTTGCACCAATGCTATTGAAGAGGCCAACTCTACTTATTCAGCCCTTGAAAGTTTAACTAATATTTATTTTTCGTCCTTGAGCCAAAAAATGAATGAAACCATGAAAGTGTTAACCACCGTAGCCACCATTTTTATACCCTTAACGTTTATCGTAGGCGTGTATGGCATGAATTTTCAATTCATGCCAGAACTCAGTTGGCGCTATGGCTACTTTGTTATCTGGGGCATTATGTTGTGTGTATTGGGTGGAATGATCGTTTATTTCAAACGGAAAAAGTGGTTATGACCACTGATGAAGTATCACAAGCCTCTGAAATCGATCAATCTATCCTCACCAGCCACTTCTTTTATTTTTTTTCACCTTTGTTAAAATAATCTTTACCCATTGCCCGACTATGCAGGTGTAACAACCTTAGTTGTGGAATGGACCTGGCAATGCAAGAGTTAAAACAAGACACATTCCTGAAGGAGAAGGACAAGTTGCTGGGATTTATTCGAAGCAGGGTGTCTACGGTGGAAGAGGCAGAGGATATCCTTCAAGATGTTTTTTATCAGTTTATCGCGGGGTTCAAAACCATTGAATCGCTTGATCGGGTGACTTCATGGCTTTACAGTGTTGCCCGTAACAAAATTATCGACCGTTACAGACGTGATGCATCGCGCCCTAAGCGTACTGATTTTGAATTGCTGTCGAGCCGAGATGAGGATGTTCCGCTAACGCTTCAAGAAATTTTACCAGACTTTGATAACACACCTGAGTCGACTTTACTACGGGAAGCAATTTGGGATGAAATAACAGAAGCTCTGGCAGAACTTCCCTTTGAGCAACGCCAGATTTTTATTTGGAATGAGTTGGAAGAAAAAAGCTTCCGCGAGATTTCAGAAGAAACAGGGGTATCAATCAATACCCTGCTTTCGCGAAAGCGATATGCAATTTTGGCGTTACGAAAACGACTTCAGAATTTTTACAATGAAGTCACTGGATTTTGATTTGAGTTTATAAAGAATAAAAAAATTATTTTATGGATAGCACGGTGAAGGTTGCAAAAATAGTGATGATGATCCTAATAGGATTCCTCATCATGTTTGGAGTTGTATTTGGAACTATGAAGCTATGGAATTGGCTGGTGCCTGAATTATTTAATGGGCCAATCCTAAATTTATGGCAAGCATTAGGGCTGCTAGTGTTAAGCAAAATTTTTCTCTGGAGCTTTGGAGGTAAGTGCCATTGTAACCATGGCAATCAAGGCCATGGTCCCTGGAAATATTATTGGAAGGAAAAGTGGGGTAAGATGAATCCTGAAGACCGGGAAAAGTTTAAGCAGAAAATGAAAGATAAATGGTGCTATAAAGAAGAGAGCACCCCAACGGGTAATTCGGCCACTTCAACCGATTGAAGTCCCAGTTCAATAAAAATTTTAGACTTTTTTTCAAAAAACATCGAACCATTACCGAAAAATGGCGTTCAAGGAAACTGTGGAAACTTTGGTAAAGTAAATAGTTTCCATAGTTTTGCGGCCAATTATGGAAGAATTTGAGACAAAGGAGAAGATTTTGGAAGGGACGGAAGCTCTCTTTATGAAGTATGGAATCCGTAGTGTTACTATGGACGATATAGCCCGGCACTTGTCCGTTTCTAAAAAAACATTGTATCAGCACTTTGCTGATAAAGACGATCTGGTGTTTAAGATGTCGGAGATGTTTTTAGAACGGAATTTTGAGCAATACAAACAGATTGAATCAAGTTCAAAAAATTCGATAGAAGAGTTAAGTAGAATTTCGGTGTGCATGAAGCGTGACATGGAAAATATGAATCCATCTATGTTATTCGATTTACAAAAGTATCATCCAAAGTCGTGGAACTTATGGAGCGAACACAAGGTGAAAATCATTAGTGAATCCGTAGTGCGAAATATTAAACAGGGAATTGCTGATGGTTTTTTTAGACCAGAAGTTAACCCCGAGATTATGGCAATAACACGGGTGATTTTAATTGAAGGAGCTTTTAATGCACAAGAGTTTCCTAAAGACAAATTCAATTTCGTGGATGTCCAATCTCAGCTTTTTGAATTGTTTGTGTATGGCCTATGTACTGAAAAAGGCCGTAAGCTTTACCAGAAATATAAAGAACCAAATTACCAACCCTCAATATTATAACACATGAAGTATTTTATAAAAGTATCAGCTTTACTTTCATTTGCATTATTGCTTTTTGCAAGCTTAGTGAATGCGCAACAGAATGCTTTTTCTCTAAAGGAATGCATTGACTATGCCAAGGAAAACAATCCGAATTTAAAGAGTGCGCGTTCAGCCATAACTTCATCAGAAGCTAAAGTTGGTGAGATTCTGGCATCAGGATTTCCCCAAATTAATGCTTCAGCAGATTTAGGAAATAATTACATTATCCCAACTTCATTTTTACCTGCTGCAGCATTTGATCCAACCGCACCCCCTGATCAATATGTAGGTGTGAAGTTTGGAACAACATACTCTGGTCGTGCGAGTATAAATGTTGATCAAATGATTTTTAATGGATCTTATTTCGTTGGGTTAAGGGCAAGTAAAACTTATACCGAATTATCGCGCAAGGATTTAATTAAATCCGAAACGGATGTTGTGGAAGCTATTAAAAAGGCTTATTACTCTGTGCTTGTTAACAAGGAGCGAACTGATTTGGTTGAGACAAATTTTCAAAGACTTGATTCATTATTAGCGCAAACTAAAGCTCAATATGAGAGTGGTTTTGCTGAAAAGATCGATGTGAACAGGGTTCAGGTTCAGTATAATAATATCATTAATGCAAAAAACAATGCTTCTATTGGCCTGGCAGTAAGTTATAACCTTTTAAAATTTCAAATGGGACTTCCCATCTCTTCAACGCTTGAGCTCAAGGACGATCTTGAAACTATAAAGTTGCAAGTTTTAGAAGACGAGTTTGCAAAGGATTTTCAATACAGCAACAGAATTGAATACAACATATTAGAGGTTAACAAAGCTCTTATTGAATTGGATATAAAGAATACCAAATCACAATATCTTCCATCCTTAGATTTCTATGGAAACTATGGGGCAAGCTATGGAACATCATTGTTTAGTAATTTTCTTCAGTTCGGACCAAATTGGAGATCATTAGGAACTTTTGGCTTGCGTGCAAGTCTTCCAATTTTTGATGGTCTTAGAAAGAGCAAAGTAATCCAGCAAAAGAAAGTACAGCTCCAACAACTAGATAACAGTGTTGAGCTAACAAAGAACCAAATTGACTTGGAGCAGGAACAAGCCATGCTAACATTCCAAAGTAGCTTACTAACACTTAAAACTCAACGTGAAAACATGGATCTCTCAAAGGAGGTTTATGATGTAACTGTTATAAAATATCAGCAAGGTGTTGGCTCTAACATTGAAGTCATTAATGCAGATGCTGACTACAAGGAAGCGCAAACAAACTATTACGCAGCAATGTATGATGCGTTAATCGCTTCAGTTGATCTTGAGAAATCGTATGGAAAACTATTAATCAAAAACTAAGAACCGTAACAATCAAACTATATGAAAAACTTATATCTAATTGCAATCCCCCTCATATTTGCAGCCTGTAGCCAATCGGCAGATGATGTAGAATCAAAGAAAAAAGAATTAGATGCTGCAAGAAACGAGCTAATCTCCTTACGGGAAAAGATTGGAACGCTTGAAAAGGAAATTACAACACTAGATCCTTCATTTGCGAGAAATAATAACGCAGTGCTCATTTCAACCTGGACACTCGAAGCAAAACCATTTGAGCATTTTATGGATGTGCGTGGAGCAATGGAATCCAGAAAGAACGTAAGCCTAACTTCTACAGTGGGAGGAAAGATTGAACGAGTTTTGGTGAGTGAAGGTCAACCTGTTACTGCGGGTCAAACATTAGTTATCATCGAAGCAAATATTTTACGCAATTCAATTGCTGAATTAAATACTTCGCTGGAATTGGCAACAACAATATATAACAAGCAGAAGAAATTATGGGAGCAGAAGATTGGAACTGAAGTTCAATACTTACAAGCAAAAAATAATAAGGAATCTCTTGAAGCAAAACTTGCTACTACTAAATCCCAACTTGATCAAACTGTTGTTAAAGCTCCTTTTTCTGGAACCATTGATAGAGTAGATGCTTTGGTGGGTGAAATGGCTGCTCCGGGAGTACCGCTTGTTAGAATGGTTAATTCTAATGATATGTACATTAAAACCGAAGTATCAGAAGAGTTTATCGGAAAATTAAAACCTAACGATAAGGTAGAAGTATTCTTCCCTGCATTTAATAAGAAAATTAAGAGCAACATCTTATCCGTGGGTCAGGTAATTAATCCTGAGAATAGAACCTTCAGGGTGGAAACAAGTTTTAATGGTGAAGTTTCAGCTAAACCAAATCAAATTGTTGTGGTTTCTATGCGTGATTATGTTAATCCTAAGGTGTTTACTGTGCCAACTAAATTGATTCAACGCGATAATGAAGGAGCGTTTGTTTTTGTGGTAGATCAAAAGGATAATGTTTCGGTAGCCCGCAAGGTATATGTTAAACCAGGTTTGTCTTTCAATAGCATTACTGAAGTATTGGAGGGATTTGATGGTAGCGAAAAAGTTATCCATGAAGGATATAGGGAGGTAACAGAAGGAGCTGAATTGAAAATAGCGACTCATACAGCAGAAGGAGTGGCTAGCAAATAAATTATAATTTCATCTACAGTATGAGCGAATTAAAGAATACTTCAGAGAGTAACCAACAATTTAAGGTTGATAAGGAATTTGGACTAACCACATTCTCGCTGAAGAATGGAACGATGGTTATGTTTCTGGCGGCCATGTTTGTGGTGATGGGTATTGTTACCTACGTGGCGTTGCCAAAAGATAGCTATCCAGAAGTTAAGCAGTCTATTGTTTACATTGGTACAGCCTATCCCGGAAACTCACCCGTGGATATGGAGAATCTAGTAACCCGGCAGATAGAAAAGGAGATCAACTCTATTTCGGAAGTGGATAATATAAAATCTACTTCAGTGCAGGACTATTCGACTATTATTGTTGAGTTCGATCCTAAGACTACAGTTGAGGAAGCACTTACAAAGGTGAAAGATGCGGTCGATAAGGCCAAACCTGAATTACCTGATGATTTACCCTCAGACCCTGATGTTTTTGAAATAAACTTTTCGGAATTCCCGATCATGAACATTAACCTTTCGGGGAATTATCAGTTGCAAGAGTTAAAAAAGTTTGGAGAATACTTGGAGGACGAAATCGAAAAGATTTCTGAAATCTCTAAAGTTGAGATTCGCGGTATTGATGACAAAGAAGTGAAGATCAATGTAAATCCATACGAATTGGAAGCCCGCAAACTAAATTTCTCTGATATTGAGAATGCAGTAGGTGCCGAAAACATTACGATGTCAGGCGGTAATATTTTAGATGCTGGGGTTCGCAGAACACTTCGCGTGGTAGGTGAGTTCAGTTCACCTAAGGAAATGGAGAATATTGTCATTAAGCACGAGAAGGGAAATATTGTTTATTTGAGAGATGTAGCAACGGTTGAATTTGATTATATAGAAAAGCAAAGTTACGCACGGTTGCACAAGCAGCCCGTTGTAATGGTGGATGTTGTTAAGCGAAGTGGCACAAACTTATTGATAGCCACCGAGCAGATCAAAGTAATTCTTGATAAAGCTAAGAATGAAGTTTTTCCCGAAGACCTTAACGTTACGATCACAAATGATCAATCTTCTGTCACCAAAGAGATGGTAAGCAGCTTGGAAAATAACATTATCTCAGGTGTTATTGTGGTGGTTATTATCCTACTTCTTTTCATTGGTACACGCAATGCTCTTTTTGTGGGGATGGCAATTCCATTATCAATGTTCATCACTTTTATTGTACTGAGTGCGCTCGGTATGAATATTAACATGATGGTGTTGTTTGGATTGATTATGGCGCTGGGTATGTTGGTAGATAATGGTATTGTGGTAGTGGAAAATATTTATCGACTGCGCTCAGAAGGATATACGATGTGGGATGCTACACGCCAGGGCGTAGGAGAGGTAGCAGTGCCTATCATTTCATCAACGGCTACAACATTAGCTGCATTTATTCCGCTTATGTTATGGCCGGGATTAATGGGGCAGTTTATGAAATACCTTCCAATCACATTAATCATATCATTGAGCGCTTCGTTGTTCGTTGCGTTGGTTATCAACCCTGTGCTCATTTCAAGATTTATGAAGTTGGATAGCGAGATTGTTATCAATCATCGTGGCATTTGGCGCAATGTAATTATTGAAATTGTTGTGGGTATAATATTTATTGTGTTGGGAGTTTATTGGTTAGGGAACATCCTTCTCTTTATTGGAGGGTTAACTCTTCTGAATGTGTACGTTTTGGTTCCTACTTCAAAGAAGTTTCAAAGTGGTATACTCCCATGGTTGGAGAGCAAGTATGAGAGAACCATTACGTTTGCACTTGGTGGACGAAAACCGATTCTGATTTTTTCAGGAACATTTATGCTCTTGATTATCTCTTTTATGTTGTTAGGTATTTTTCCTCCTAAAGTTCTTTTCTTTCCTGAAAACACACCAAAGTATATAAATGTGTTTATAGAGTATCCTGTTGGTGGTGATATTGAAAAGACCAATGAGTTTACAAAGCAAATTGAGGATAAAGTGATTAGTATCGTTGCTCCCTATGAGCAGGCTGTTGAATCGATTGTGGCTAACGTTGGTGCTGGTACCGGAGATCCTATGGATATGTCGAGCATAGGGCAGGCAGAATCTCCAAACAAAGCACGTATCACAGTAAACTTTGTTGATTTTAAATATCGGGGTGGCATTGAAACTAATGTTGTATTGGATAAAGTGCGTGAAGGCATTAGCGGCTATCCTGGAGTTTCAGTTACGGTTGATAAAAATGCTGACGGCCCACCAACCGGTAAACCTATCACGATAGAAATAACAGGTGATGATTTGGAAAAGTTGATTGCTCTTTCTGAGAATATGAAAAACACAATCAATGAATCTGGTATCCAAGGTATTGAAAAGCTAAAGTTGGATATTGAGACTGGAAAGCCTGAGTTGCTGGTTAATATCGATCGCGAAAAAGCGAGAAGGTTTGGGCTCTCAACCTATTCGGTAGCAAATGAAGTGCGTACCTCCTTGTTTGGAAAGGAAATATCAAAATATAAGGAAGGGGAGGATGACTATAAGGTTCAACTTCGTCTGGATGACAAGTATCGTTACAATGTGGATGCCTTGATGAATAAGAGTATTACATTTCGTGATCAGGCAAGCGGCAAAATTTCGCAGGTACCAATTTCGTCTGTTGCAAAAGCAGAACTTAGTTCTACCTATGGTTCGATCAAGCGTAAAGATCTAAAACGACAAATAACGATTTCATCAAACGTATTGGGTGGATACAATGCAACCATCATCAATGATCAAATCAAAAAAGTGTTAACCGACTTTGATATGCCCGTAGGGTATTCTTATAAGTTTGGTGGCGAACAAGAAAAGCAGGCAAAAGAGATGGGTTTTCTTTCACAAGCACTTTTACTTGCAGTGTTTATTATCTTCCTGATCATTGTAGCTCAGTTTAACAAGCTTACTTCACCTTTGATTATCATGACATCCGTGTTGTTCAGTACGATTGGTGTATTCTTTGGCCTCATCATTTTTCAAATGGAGTTTGTGGTTATTATGACCATGATTGGAATTATCTCGCTTGCGGGTATTGTAGTAAACAATGCTATTGTGTTATTGGATTTTGTGGAGCTTAAGAAACGCAGAAAGAAAGAAGAGACAGGAGCCGAACTTACAATTGAAGAAGTAAGGCAGTCAATCATTGAAGCCGGTAAAACAAGATTACGCCCGGTATTACTTACTGCCATCACTACAGTACTTGGATTGATCCCATTGGCAATAGGAATTAATTTTGATTTCCTTGGTTTCTTCGGAAGTTACAATGGAGATTTCTACATGGGTGGAGATAGTGTTATGTTCTGGGCCCCCCTTGCGTGGACGATTATATTCGGATTGGTGTTCGCGACCTTCTTAACGTTGGTTGTTGTACCCGTTATGTATTTGCTTTCTGAGAAATTCTTGTTCTGGGTTAATCGCAAAACAGGAGTTAGCTTAAGGTCAGCGAATTGATTTGACAGAGACAAATTAAATACGCTCAAAGGTTCTGAGTTTTTGAATCACCTCTTTAGATTTTCACCCCTCTCCTCCGGAGAGGGGCAGGGCCTGCCTGCCGTACCGTTCGGACAGGCAGGGGT
>CAWBCB010000152.1:0-48893 GCA_963787095.1 uncultured Cytophagales bacterium
GCAATGTATTGCTCTTGAACTATCTCCAAAATGAAATTGACAATACGACAGAAGATTACTTTAACTATTGGTGTCATTTTAATCATTATGGGATTAACTAATCCAAGTCTTGATGACTTCATGGAGCATAGAGGCTTACCAAAGGTGACTGCTTTTTACTTGTTAGTAAAGAGAAAATAACTTCCTCATCTGTTCTATTTATTCACACCAATCGAAAAAATCCCAAAAGTATTTAGGAATACTTGGGAATTTTATTGAGCTGAGATCAGAAAATAAGACTCCATAGCAATAACTCCTTTAATTTGCCAAATGATTATTTAAATGAATATAGCCATGGTAACTGATTGACAAAAGTAGAATTGAAATAAATTGACACTATTGAGTAAATGTTCTTAGCACCCATTTAGACCTCCAGTATCCTAAGCCCATCGCCTTTACACCTTTACCCATGATAATTGATTTGTGAGGCTTGCTTTTCATCCAATTCTCCATCGGTGAGTCTCCCCAAGCAATACATTCTCCTCCACCCATGCGCTTGAATCTCCACCTGAAATTAGTGTTGTGAACACCTCTGTAAGGCATGAAGAAAGCCCAACTCTGAGCAGATTTCTCTAATTTTCTATCAACAGGAATAGGAGAGACGCCACGCTCGATACGTGCCAGATTGATCTTATTATATATTTCCTGCTTGGTTTGACCAATAGCGTTGATGGAGACTAACAATATAAATGATGAGGTAATTACCGCTTTACTAGTTTGATTTCTAATAATTGGTACCTTGAACTTCATGAATCTTTGCTCTACGGTTGATATGGTTAACGAGGTTGTTTTCAAAAAATTTCTTTAAGCTGACTTTTTCAACCCCACCCCCTAAAACTAAAGTGTTCGGGGGAGTGAATTAAAAGGAGCCTATTTGATATCAGATACCCCACATGTTGATTTAGAAAGGCGGAAATTAGTTCAGTAAAATTATCCTCATTATGATTTAGCTACACATAGCTCACTTAAAGTCAAAGTATATGTCATCATTTTATCAAACAATTACCCCCATTAAGAGCTTTATGCTTTTATCATAAATAGACTTATTTTAGCAATGTCTAGTCAGTTGCATATGCTGGGAGCGAGGGGTTATGCCGACAATTAAAATGTTGATAACATGAATACCCTCATATTACACGGTGAAATCTTAAGGCAATACCAAGACTACATTGAGAGCTTTATCAATATAAAAGATGATGCCATCGAAGCTTGCTGTCAGTGAAGCTATTGCAAAAGGTAAACTCTGGAAGGAACCATTAATCCAATTCAACCCTGCTTTCGATACATCTGAATCGAGACTTGACCTTATAAAGGCAGATGTAATTCATGATGATCTAAAGAATGTATTTAAAGGATATCCACTCTATGCCATCAGGTTAAAGCGCTTAGGCTGGGTGCTGCTGGAAAAGATTTTATTGTGACATCCGGTACCGGCTCTGGCAAGAGCTTAACGTTTATTGGTACTATTTTCAATTTTCTTGCAAAGAACCCAACTCTTCCTAAGGGGGCGAAAGCAATTATTGTTTATCCCATGAACGCCCTGATCAACTCGCAGTTCAACGAGCTAAAGGGATATCAGGAATATTATGAAAAGGAAACGGGAAGAAATTTTCCTTTCACTTTTGGCCAATACACCGGACAAGAGAAGGCTGAAGCTCGGCAATTATTATTGGATGAGAATCCCTACAGATTCTCGGAACAAATTACATGATGCTTGAGTTGATCCTTACCAGATCAAAAAGAGGCAGACTTAAAAAATTCTATTTATCAAAACTTGAGATTCTTAGCCTTTGATGAACTCCACACGTTCAGAGGCCATCAAAGGTTCTGATGTTGCTTTATTAATACGAAGAATTAAAGCACAATCGAAAAATAAGATTAATTGTATCGGCACTTCCGCTACAATGGTTTCCGGTGGAACACTACAAGAACAGAGAGAGGTTATTGCTGGTGTCGCCACAACTTTTTTTGGTTCGCTTTTTTTAGAGAATCAGATTGTTACAGAAACGATTATTCGCTCTTTAAGCACAAAGGAGATAGCAAAACAAAGAGAACTTTATAAGCAATCTTTAAGACAAGAGCCAACCACTATTACAGAAGATTTTGTTAGGGGAAATGCGTTGATCCAATGGATTGAACAGAAAATTGCCCTAACCGAGAACGAGGGCATCCTTGTACGAAACAAACCAAAGACACTTGAGCAGATTTCAAAAGACCTTTCGCAAGAGGCCGGAATTAGCATAAAGGAATCATTGCTATTTATTCAACAGGCTCTTGAGTGGCTCAGTGTTTATAATGTAAGTAAGCCTGCAAACTCAAAAGCTATTCTCCCATTTAAGATTCATCAGTTCATTGCACAGACGGGATCGGTTTACATCTCGCTAGATGAAAGGAAAGTCGAATCATTACCCTTGAACCAGGTTCTTACATAACCGTAGACAACAACAAGAAGCCAATTTTTCCCATCGTGTTCAGCAGAGAGAGCGGAGCTGAGTTTGTTTGTGTTACAAAGAGTCCAACTAATCAACAGTTGCTTCCAAGGGAGTTTACAGATTGGACATCTTCTGAAGATGAACAAATGGATGGAACTGAAAGAGGATATCTTTTGACAGATACCTCCGTTTGGGATCCTGAACTTGACCTTGAGAACCTACCAGAAGCTTGGATAAAAAGAAATGCGAATGGTGTAATTGCTGGATTTGAGAAGAAGATACAGAAGCGTGCGCCTCAAAAAATATGGTATGATGAATTTGGTCATTATTCCGATCAACCAGGTTTTTATACTAAGGAAGGTTGGTTCATGCCCTATAAACTTCTCTTCGATCCTACAAGTGGTTCTTTCTACGATGCTAAAACGAATGATGGTACTAAGTTAACCCGTTTAGGTAGTGAGGGAAGAAGTACTGCAACCACCACACTAACTTTTGCAATTCTTAAACAGCTTGCACTTAGCGGTTATGAGACTAAAAAGCAAAAGGTTCTCTCTTTCACTGACAACCGTCAAGATGTAGCCGCCCTTCAAGCCGGCCATTTCAATGACTTTATCGACACCGTTAAAATACGCTCAGCTATTTACTATGCTGTTAACAATTCAATTGGCAACACACTTAGCTTTGAACAGATTGGAAATGCTGTTTTCGTAGCGCTTGGCTTAGGCCAGCACGAGATTGCAGTGAGTCCATCCGAGTTCCCTGGCCCGAAACGTGAAAAACTAAAAAGCCTTTAAGGATTTCTTGGTTTATCAGGTGCTGGAAGATTTGAGAAGAAGCTGGAGAGTTGTACTTCCAAATTTGGAGCAATGCGGATTATTAAAAGTACGATATAACTATTTGGAAGATTCTTGCAAAGATGAAAGCCTTTGGAAGGATGTAACTCTTTTAAAAGACCTAAATCAAGAAGATCGATTAGATTTTATCCAGCAAGTATTAGATTATTTCAGAAAACAATACGCTATCCGCTGCGAGGATTATTGTTACTTTTTTGTATCAAGACAAAAAAGTAAGAAACAAAGTAACAGTGATGAGCCTTGCTATCAGATAAGGTTAGTTAGATAACTGCCTTCTTATTAGGGGATCCTTCGCTCTTGTATACTTCGGTCAACGATTAGGTTGTGTCTTCATGCAAGCCATCATATGAATGGCACAAGCTGGCCGCTCAGGATTGCGTTTCAATTTTTTGTAATCTCCACGAGTAAGGAAGCACCATGCACTGTGAAGGTGATGACCGCGCGCAGTGCGGGTAAGCACCGTGCACAGTGCAGTCGAGTAGTGCACTATTGTTTGGAAGCACCGTGCGTAGTGCAGGTGATGACCGTGCGCAGTGAAGGTAGGCACCGTGTACTGTGCAGGTAAGCAGTGCGCACAGTGTAAGTAAGCACTGTATCAACTCAGGGAAGGACCGCGCGCAGTGCAGGAGCAGACCGTGTGCAGTGCAGGTAAGCAGTGTGTACTGTGTGAGATGCACCGTGCGTAGTAAAGGTGATGACTGCGAGCAGTCAGATGAAGACCGTGCGCAGTGCAGGTAAGCAGTGTGTAAACTATGCTGAACTACAACGTGCGGCAAGGTGATGCGTGTTAGTAGCAGGATATAATGCAAGTGAGTAGTAGTAACTTGAATTTGTTCGATACACCCTGTCGGTTGTAATAAAATTCACTTACATAATGCAAGCCGCTTTATAACGCGCGTGATCAATTACCGTTGTCATTTTTGTCAACAATAAAGTTTTCAAAATAATGAACACATCATGCAACATTTATAATCACATCATTGCGTTGCATACAGTATTAACATAAACATTTTTAATTATGTCCAACTCAAAAAATGTAGAAGCCTTCGGGAAGCTCGTAGGCATCTGCACCGGATACGGAGGATCATACAATCCCGGTAAGCCCAATCTCCGTGTAGAAAGTTTAACAGCATTACTAGCCAACAGTCGCGAGGCATTGCGGCTAGTGAGTGCAGCTAAAACGGAACTCGAGAATGCCACCAACAAACGCGAGGTGACATACATCGGGTTGAAGAAACTCGTGTCGCGTATTGTGTTTGAACTGCGGTCGGCCAACGTGCTGCCTCAAACCCTTGCCGATGCGTATAGTGCTGTGCGCAAGATCAGGGGTGAGGGATTGAAAGACCGACCTCCGGTTTCAACAACAGCTGAAGTTACACCCGAGGTAAAACGCGGTCGTAGTTATGGCTCCGACTACAAAAGCGTGGTGTATCACTTCGAGAAGTTGATACAAACACTGGCAGCTGAGCCGCGCTATCAGCCAGGCCTCATCGACTTGCAAGTGCCCAGTTTGCAAACCATGCTTAGCGAGTTGCGCGAAATTAACGCAGCGGTGTTAAGCGCTATTGGTTGCCTGGGGTAAAGCCCGCAGAGATCGCAACGAATTGCTCTACTCGTCAGAGAACAGTTTGCTTGCCACCGGGCGTGCAGTGCGCCAGCAAGTGCGGGCTACGTTTGGCTACCGGAGTGATGCCACGCGTGCCATCCATCAGATTCGTTTCACCAAACCCACCGTGCGATGAGTCTATTCTATTAGCCTCTGCGCGTAGTGATGCGTGCAGAGGTTTCCTTACTTATTAATTAACCTTCTTAATAGCATGCATCATGAAAAAAAAGATCATTCCCATCCTTTCTATTGGCCTGATAGTAGCCGCGTTCATAGGCGGATTCTTTTATGGCCGCATTACTCCGTCCCAATCGCCCCAGCAACTTACGTTGGAGCAAATCCTTTCTATCCGCGAGTTGCATTTGGTGAAACATACCTACACCGATTTGTTTTTTATTCATAAGAACAACAACCCGGCAAAAGCGATCCGTGCGATGGTGCAAGTGCCCGTTACCATTACTGCTTTCTTAAATTTAAAAGACGTTGAGTTAGTGTGGCAAAACGATTCACTGCGTTCTGTAATCTTACCGCGCGCAGCGTTGAACGAACCTGTGTATCATACCAACCGCATGGTAATTCGCGAAACGAGATCGGTGCAAGTGCATGTTGGTAAAGATTTATATCCTGCCGTGGGTGACTACCTCGGCAAAACGATTGCTTCACGCATGGATACGGCACGGCAGTTGGCCGAGTCGAACCGAATTTTAATTCAGGCTGAAGCCGAGGGCAAAGAATATCTTGAGAGTTTGCTAAAAGCATTGGGACATCAGCAGGTAGTGGTAACCTTTAATGATGTTGCGCGCGATCAATTAGTAGCAGCGTATCAGGCTTCGTTGCAAACAAAGCCGATCCTTGCTCCCCCACGCACACGAGCGACTATGCAAAAAGCATCTGTCATTCCGTTTGGATTTTTGCCGTTGGAGTAGCCCCGGTTAGTCGTCAAGACCACTTCAAGTGGTCAGACGACTAAGTCAAGCATCGTTTCTCAGACCGGCCGATGCGAATGTCAATCGTATAATTGCTATTCATCCATGGTCTAGCACTATCCCCCGCAGGCGGGGGTAAGGGGGTGGAAAAAAATCCCAACCTTAGTCCAATCCAGAGCGAACCATGAATGGGTTTCGTTAGTAGTTAAATCTATGGAAGAGATCCCCTAACCATAGTCCAATCCAGAGCGAACCACGAATGGGTTTCGTTAGCAGTTGAATCTAAAGAAGAATTGTTCTCTTCGAAAGGAAACCACAGAGCGAAGGATCTCCCCATCAGACAAACGGCTTTCTTATTAGGGGATCCTTCGCTCTAGTATACTTCGGTCAACGAAAATGTTGTGTCTTCATGCAAGCATCATATACGAATGGCACAAGCTGGCCGCTCAGGATTGCGTTTCAATTTTTAGCGCGACCCGGAATCTACGATCAGTGATTTAACAAAAGTGGTTCGTGAGACACGAACCACGGAATAGGGAAGTGGTGTCATGAGGACACGAAACAAGGAGTATGCATCAAATAAGTACCGGTCATTCCGGGCAAACAAGATACTTTTGATACAAAAACAAAAATGTAGTACTGGTACTTGTTTTAACTATTAAACCTGGCGCGACCCGGAATCTACGATTAGTGATTTAACAAAAGTGTTTCATGGGGCACGAACCACGGAATAGGGAAGTGGTGTCACGAGGACACGAAACAAGGAGTAGGCATCAAATCAGTACCGGTCATTCCGGGCAAGCAAGATACTTTTGATACAAAAACAAAAATGTAGTACTGGTACTTGTTTTAACTATTAAACCTGGCGCGACCCGGAATCTCCGATTAGAGATTTAATAAAAGTGGTTCGTGGGTCACGAACCACGGAATAGGGGCAAAGGAATTTCCTATTAGAATATTTACTCAAATTTAAGTTTGAAAACGTAAGAGCGTTGGCCCGGCCGAAAAGCCTGCCTGCGCGGAGCTTCGGCATAGGCAGGCGGGGTGGTGTGTTGGCATGAGGGGGGAAGCATTTTTCGGCCTTGACCTTTTTCGTTCTTTTTGTGCCTGCCTGCACGGAGCCGTTTCGGCAAAGGCAGGTCTAAGACAAAAAGAACAAAGAAAGAAAGTTTGATGCAATCTGTTTGCTGATGAAGTTAGTGTGTAAGTAAAATACATGAAAGAGCGAAGGATCTCCCCATCAGACAAACGGCTTTCTTATTAGGGGATCCTTCGCTCTTGTATACTTCGGTCAACGATTAGGTTGTGTCTTCATGCAAGCATCATATAAGAATAGTGAAAGCCAACCGCTCAGGATTGCGTTTCAATTTTTAGCGCGACCAGGAATCTCCGATTTAGTGATTTTAATAAAAGTGTTTCGTGGGTCACGAACCACGGAAGAGGGAAGTGGTGTCATGAGGACACGAAACAAGGAGTAGGCATCAAATCAGTCCCGGTCATTCCGGGCAAGCAAGATACTTTTGATACAAAAACAAAAAATGTAGTACTGGTACTTGTTTTAACTATTAAACCTGGCGCGACCCGGAATCTACAATTAGTGATTTAACAAAAGTGGTTCGTGGGGACACGAACCACGGAAGAGCGCGACCCGGAATCTCCGATTAGTGATTTTAACAAAAGTGTTTCGTGAGTCACGAACCACGGAAGAGGGAATCGGGGATTGTGGTGAAGAACACCAATGGCAAAATTTGCAGCGAAGAATTCGTTTTACAAAGCCTTTACGGCCTTGATCGAACTGCCATCGAATCGAGACTGGATCATCATCGAATCACCTGTCAGGTTCTATTGCACCTACTGGCAAACTGGCAGGCCAAATTTAGCGTGTTTCTTCGAAGGGATAATTTCCGCAAAAGAGCCCCAAGGCCTCACTAAATAAATCAGCGGTATTTATAAAGGTTACATAAGCCAGTTAATCAGGCGACCAACAAGCACAGGGGTTAACTCCGTTAGCAGTTAATTTCACTTTTTTACTATCTTAGTCACCTCAAAAACCTAAACCCTCATTATGAAAACAATCCTAAAGTATGTTGGATTCCTGATTGTATTTATCGTGCTTATCATAGCAGGCGCACTAAGCTATGTAAAGTTGGCGCTCCCCAATGTAGGCGAACCCGAAGATCTTAAGATTGATTACACCACAGAGCGCATAGAACGTGGCCGTTACCTTGCCAATACAGTTACGGTGTGCATGGACTGTCATTCAAAGCGTGACTGGTCAAAATTTTCAGGGCCATTAACAGAAGGTACACTTGGCATGGGGGGTGATGTGTTCGATCAAAGTATGGGGTTGCCGGGAGTGTTTTATGCCAGGAATATTACGCCTGCAGGAATTCAACGCTACACCGATGGTGAATTATTTCGGGTGATTACAACCGGAGTAACAAAAGAAGGTCGCGCTATGTTTCCACTGATGCCCTATCCATATTATGGCCGCATGGACAAAGAAGATATCTATAGTATCATTTCTTACGTGCGATCTATTCCTGCCAAAGAAAATGCAGTGCCCGATTCCAAGCCAGACTTTCCAATGAACTTCATCATTAATACGATTCCACAAAAAGCAACGCATGGCACGTTGCCACCAAAAACAGATCTGCTAGCGTACGGTGCCTATCTTACCAATGCAGCCGGATGTGTAGAGTGTCATACACAAGTAGATAAAGGACAAATTATTCCTGAAGTCATGTTTGGAGGGGGGCGTGCATTTCAGTTTCCAGATGGATCAATAGTAACATCCGCTAACATCACTCCTGATAAAGAAACCGGTATTGGTTCCTGGACCAAAGAAGCATTTGTACAGCGCTTTAAAACCTATGCCGATTCTACCTATGTTGGCGAGCCAGTGGCAGTTGGTGAATTCAATAGCGTTATGCCCTGGATGATGTACGGCCAGATGAACGAAGAAGACTTGACAGCAATTTATACCTATCTAAAAACTGTTGCACCTATTTCAAATTCGGTAGTCAAATTTAAAGCCGCCAGGTAAGCTACATATTAAGAGGGTAGAATATTCTACCCTCCCTTTAGTCGGTCAAAAAATTGAACCAGGATTTCTTGTCCTTGGGTGTTTTCTTTTGGATTTCTTCCACTTCACGAATGAAACTGGAAATATTTGCGTCTGCATACGTGCCGTAAGCATCAATAAGAATTCCTTTTTTTCCATCTTCTGTATGAATAAGATAGAGAACCGCATTGTCTTCAGGATCGGAGTAACCTTCAAATCTGTAAAAGTTTGAGATGGCTGTATTCTCAGGTGTGAAGGAAGATTTTTTATCTTCGGTGGTCATCTTCTTTCCCGAAATCTTGAAGTTTTCGGTATATCCTTTCTCCACGGCATCATTAATGCATTCGGAAAGAGTCTTCATTTTTTGTGTAGCATCGCTTTCAAGAGTGTCCATATTTTATCGGGTGAGTGATTGATGAGGTCAATAATACTTTTCTGAAAAGTTTTAATATTTTACTTCGAGGCGGCTTCATGATTTTTTAGCATTGCCAAATGACTTTTCAAATCAGGGAGTGTTCGCGCAATTAAATCTTTTAGCGCCACATCCTCTGTTTTGTTCATTCGTGACTCAAAAGAACGGATGCTGTTATTGTGATTGTCTTGCATCTTTTCACACCACTTCTTATCAAAATCCTGTCCGGTTTTTTCAGCAAGATCATTTCTATCTTCAGTTGCCTTCGCTGTCTCTGTGGTAGGTGTACTATAACCTTTTGTAGCGGCATATCCTTTTAAGCTGTTTAATACTTTAGTATGATCTTCTTCCAGCATACCGGCAATCTCTTTCAACTCATTATTATCTGACTTTGATAAAGCCAATTGAGCAAGATTAATTTCCGAAAGATTGGCAGCCACTGCATTAACAATAAAGTCTGCATCTTTTTCATCGGCTCTGTCCGTGAGCACCGCCTCATTGTGTTCTTTAGCAATTTCAGAACTATCATCTTCTTTAGTGGGTTGGCAAGAAGTTAAGATAACCGTAGCCAGCGCAAAGGTTTTTAGAATATGTATTGGTTTCATAATTTTAGTTGTTTAATTATTTAATAGTGATTATGAAAATTATACCAATACGGAATGGAAGTTTTTTAAGTTGTTTCTGTACAGGTTTGTGAATCTTTCTCTACAGATGAAGGAGGTGTGCGCAAGTATTTTCACAGGTCCGATAGTTTGTTCAATACTGCCTTTAAAAAAGAAAATCCCAGCCCGATTCGGGTTGGGACTTTAAGAGATTAAAAATGTCCAATCATTTCTTACTGATTTGTGTTTCCTTATCAAGGGCAAGTACCGCCAACAACCGACCTCCAGAAACTACTTTGGAAGTGTAAGTGAGGGTAAATGTTTTGCGATCTGTTTTTTTGAATGCCATAATCTCACTTCCTTGAATGATCATAGCATCCTGACCCTTTAGTGTCTGCGAACTTCCATTCCTTTAGCAGATGTCCGGCTTCGTCTTTCAATGACAGTTTTCGATTTGTTCCAACTTTCCCACATTCGTTATAAAATATAGTCACTACATCGTTGATCGAAGTAGTAGCTAACGAAACGCGGGGTGTAGCAGCCTTCGAGGTAAAGTAATGTTCAATTACCAATTTGTTGTTTACGTGCATGGTAAACCCATCGCCACCGATGGGTGCGAATGAAGCCAACATGGCAACCAATGCAATTCCGGAAAGTACCTTGAGTGTTTTCATAAGTTATGCGTTTAATTTTTTTTGATGTTAATTACGCACAAACACACTACACGTGTTTGAATCTTTGACCAGGTGCAACAAATGCTTGACGAATTGCACGAAGGCGTAAGAATATTGAGTTGGAATCATGTCATCAATAGATCAATCTTAACGGGTTAGAATAGTTAGAGATTGGGTGAAAATGTTGGTCAGGCGACCATAGTCGTTAACTTAAGGATAAATTTTTTATAAAAGCCTTTATATGTCGTCCCTACAGGACTTAAATGCACTCGTCTATATTATTTACCAACATGTCGTCCCTAACGGGACTCAAGTATAAAGACACCTTCCAGTCCCGAGGGATGAAATATTGGTAATAGACAACAGTACTCTTTTAAAAATCCCTTTAGGGATGAACTATTAATTCCTATAAACAGAATGTATCGATCTCTTGTGCCTTCGTGCCTAAAGTTAACGACTATGGTCAGGCGACCAGTCGTTACATAAGCATAGACGCGTATGAGAATTCTACGTTTGACTTCACACAAACACTTTAGTGAATGTGGAATTTGTATTTCATCCCTATTACCAATATATAGTTCCTAACGATTTTGGAGGGAGACTTTATTTTAGTCCCATAGGGACGACATGTTGGTAACAATGAGAGCGAGGTGAATTAAAGTCCCATAGGGACGACATATTAATTTTCGCAAAGCATACCTTACGTTAACGACTATGGTCAGACGGCCAGTCGTTACAAAAAGTATAGGCGCGTATGAGGATTCTACGTTTGACTTCACACAAACACTTTAGCGAAAGTGGAATTTGTATTTCATCCCTATTACCAATATATAGTTCCTAACGATTTTTGGAGGGAGACTTTATTTTAGTCCCATAGGGACGACATGTTGGTAACAATGAGAGCGAGGTGAATTAAAGTCCCATAGGGACGACATATTAATTTTCGCAAAGCATACCTTACGTTAACGACTATGGTCAGACGGCCAGTCGTTACATAGAGCATAGGCGCGTATGAGGATTCTACGTTTGACTTCACACAAACACTTTAGTGAAAGTGGAATTTGTATTTCATCCCTATTACCAATATATAGTTCCTAACGACTTTGGAAGGAGACTTTATTTTAGTCCCATAGGGACGACATGTTGGTAACAATGAGGGCGAGGTGAATTAAAGTCCCATAGGGACGACATATTAATTTTAGCAAAAGCTTCGTCATAGGCCGGTCAAGACAAAAAAGCACAACGCAAAGTAACCGTGATGAATCTTGCCTGATAAAGTGAGTAGGTTACTTGATGACACTCAACTTTGATAATCATTATCTTGAGAGATTCTCAAAAAATAAACTACTTTTAGTTTTATGGAAGGAAAACCACCTAAGAAAAAGAAGAAACCGGGTAGGGGACGAGAGACCTTGTTTCGCTCGGCCTATCAAAACCAAAGCAACCTGATTCAAATGGCTGATAATAAAGCGAACATCATTATCAGTATCAACACCATGATCATCTCTTCCATTATTGCCATTACGGGTTACGGTGCAGTGGCCGGTAAAATAGATACCTATGAGGCAAGTGTAATGGTACCTATTGTAATGATCATTCTTTCCTGCCTGGTCTCTGTAATTTTTGCCATCCAGGCAGCACGCCCTAAATTAATTCAGGCGAAAGCCGAAGGCGGTGAAATGCAAAAGTCAAGTTTACTTTTTTTTGGTGTGATATCGCGACACTCCCAACAAGACTATCTGACTAAAATGAAAGACCTGCTAGACTCGGATACCGATTTGTATGAACACATGACTATCGACTTGCACAATCAAGGGAAAATTTTGAAACGCAAATACAACTTGCTGGCCTATGCCTATCAGGTATTTATGTTTGGGTTTATCTTTAGTGTGTTGGTGTTTTTAGGGTTTCTTGCTTTTTAGAAACTGGAAACATTTCAAAACTGATAAACAACGGCATTGATATTCATACCGGCACCTACCGAAGCAAATACAATTTTTTCGCCTGAATGGATAACCTGATTCTTTCATTTGTCTTTTTCAACATCAGATCGAGCAAGGTAGGGATGGTGGCCACAGAACTATTGCCTAACCACGAAATGCTCATGGGCATAATGCTCGGATTGGTAAATTCCAGATCATATAATTTAAAGAGTCGTTGCACAATGGCTTCGTCCATCTTTTCGTTGGCCTGATGGATAAGGATTTTGCTGATCTCTGAAAGGTGGGTATTGGCTTTGTCGAGTGCCAGCTTCACTACGTGGGGCACGTAGGTTAAAGCAAACTCATACAACTTACGACCATTCATTTTTATATAAAGATCACTGCTGCCATGCTGGATGTCGTAGCTGATGATCCATGTTTAGCAAATGCGCATGCTCAAGGGTATGGGTTTGAGTTTTATGAGCCAGAATTCCTTCGCTTCCTGTCCTTCCTTCTAAAATAACGGCCCCGGCACCATCTGCATAAATCATAGAATCGCGATCGTGTGGATCAATGATGCGCGATAATGTTTCCGCGCCAATAATTAAGCAGCGCTTGGCATCTCCCGATTTAATGAAATAGTTTGCCTGGATAACACCTTCCAGCCAACCAGGACAACCAAATGGAAGATCGTACGCAACACAATCTGGATTTTTTATTTGTAACAAATATTTTATCCGCGAGGCTAATGTGGGCACCATATCCACGCGATTGCTATTATGAGCAACATCTCCAAAGTTGTGTGCTACAATTAAATAATCAATAGTTTCTTTGTCTATGCCTGAACTTTCGAATGCTTGTAAAGCAGCCAGATAGCCAAGGTCTGATGCTTTTTGTTCGGGTAACGCATAGCACCGATCTTCAATCCCTGTTATGGATTTGAATTTTTCAACAATAGTCTTAACATCCTTAGTAATGGGAGATCCATTCTTCTCAAAAAAGGTATGATTAAGAAAATGAGCGTTGTTAATTTTTATTTCTGGGATGTGACAGCCCGAAGCGACAATAACAGATTGAATAGAATGATTCTGCATGCGTTACAGATCGGATTTTAGTTAGGTGGCACGAATGTACTTTTCCAACTATCATGGTACAACTATTTCAAATAAATCCTTTAAACAATGAACGCTCGTAAGTAAACTGAAATCTCCTTTTATCTTAGCTCAATTTTTTCAATCTTCCTGAAATTTAGAAGCTACCTCAATGAGTGTAACATTAGATAAACTGTTAGGCATCGATTACCCCGTAATTGTGGCCCCTATGTTTTTGATCTCCAATACGAAGATGATTAAGGCTGCGCTGGCCAATGGAGTGACCGCTGCTTTCCCCGCGTTGAATTATCGCACCGATGAAGAGCTTAGGGCAGCCATTGCTGAGATCAAATCGGCTACCGATAAACCCTTTGGTGTCAACCTGATTGTTAATAAATCAAACCCAAAATATAAAGGGCAATTAGAAACACTTCTTGAATTAAAAGTAGGGTTCATTATTACTTCCCTGGGTAATCCGTTTGAGGTGATTGAAAAATGTAAACCATTGGGAATTAAAGTGTTTTGCGATGTGGTGGACTTAGCGTACGCAAAAAAGGTTGAAAGCCAGGGGGCAGATGCCGTGATCGCAGTCAATAATCGTGCAGGGGGTCATGCCGGAAAGCTATCGCCCAAAGAGTTGGTAACACTCTTGAAAGAGAATTGTAACATCCCGGTAATTTCTGCCGGGGGCATAGCCCATGGCAAAGATTTAAAAGAAGCAATGAGTTGGGGGGCTGCAGGGGCATCGATAGGCACCATCTTTATTGCGTGTGAAGAAGCGGATATTTCACAAGAGTATAAACAAGCCATGATTGATTATGGGGAGAAAGACATAGTGATGACTACAAAGTTATCAGGCTCGGCACTCACCGTGATCAATACACCGTATGTGCAACAATTGGGTACGAAAGCGAATTGGTTGGAGCGCATTCTCAATAACAATAAAACATTGAAGAAGTATGCCAAAATGATTATTGCTTACCGCGGAATGAAGCAAGTGGAAAACGCTGCTTTTGGAGCTACCTATAAAACAGTGTGGTGTGCAGGTCCGGCTATTGAACATGTTCACAGCGTTCGACCGATGGCAGAGATTATAAAAACGTTGACACAAGAATATGATGCGGCATGATGAACGAAAAAGATCACTGGAATAGAATAGCACCTACTTACAATGATGAGATTTTTGATGTGTTCAACAATGATAAATATAAGAAGCTTCCCAGGTACTTTAAGAAACACGGAGGCTTAAGCAAAGCAGCCATTGACTTTGGGTGTGGCAATGGAAAATCATTTCCCTATATCGCTCCACTCTTTAAAAAGATACTTGCACTCGATATTTCAAAAGGATTACTGAAGCAGGCAGAACAACGCGGGTTCAAAAATATAACCTTAAAGCAAGCTGATTTAACAAAAAAGAAACTCGTTTTACCTAAAGCTGATTTTGCGTTTTGTTGTAACGTAATCATGTTCCCCGTTCTTGAGAAGAATTATCAAATGATTGATAATGTTTATCAATCCTTGAAGCCAGGCGGAACAGCGTTACTGGTACTGCCCTCACTCGACTCGGCCATATTTTCTGCCTTGCGAATGATAGATGTATATAGAAAGGAAGGCGTTCAGCCTCAAGATATTCCGAAGAGCGAGTTTGATTATTTCAAAGCCAACAAACTTGATTTAATTCAAGGCCTCATTCATATTGACGGGGTACCAACAAAGCATTACAGTGAGTCTGAAATTAAAGTGGTCTTCAGAGATTCCGGATTTACAGTTACCGCTGTGGATAAACTGGAGTATGATTGGCATACAGAGATGACTTCACCGCCTAAATGGCTTAAAGATCCTTACCCGTGGGATTGGCTGGTGGAGTTGAGAAAACCTAAATGATTTGTAAGGAAGTCTAACAACTTAGTCTTTTCATTTTTTACCTTTGAGAATTCACATTAAATTCTAATCAACAACTTTATGTCGGCTATTTTTAAAACCTTGTTACCTGCCTTCTTTCTAGTAATCTTTTTTCAATCGTGTATGGAAAAAGAATCAACAACGGATTTGACTAAGCAAAGCTTAATCCCTAAACCGGTTAGTGTTATTGCTACCGGTAAACGATTTGTGTTAACAAAAGAATCGGTAATATATGTTGAAGAGGGGAACGGAGAATTAGTTTCCGTTGCGCAAAGACTTGCTTCTCAACTGAACGCATCTACAGGGTTTACAAATAAAATTGAAACTGTATCATCTCCACCTAAAGCTGGTTTCTATTTAGTATCTGGTGTTGAAGATCAGGAATTAGGAACGGAGGGGTACGAACTTATTGTTGAGAAAGAATTGATTACCCTTCGGGCAGCCCAACCAATGGGTGTTTTTAGAGGTGCCCAAACCCTGACACAACTTGTTACGAGTGGTGAAGGCGACACGCAAAATCTTTGGTCGATTGCAACGGGTTCAATTCGCGATTACCCCACCTATGCATGGCGGGGATCTATGCTTGATGTGGCTCGTCATTTTTTTAGTGTGGATGATGTGAAGCGTTACATTGATTTGATCAGCTATTATAAGATGAATATTCTGCACCTGCATTTAAGTGATGATCAGGGCTGGCGCATTGAAATCAAATCGTGGCCTAACTTGGCATTGCATGGTGGCAAGACACAAGTAGGAGGTGGCACGGGCGGATACTATACACAAGAGCAATACAAAGACATTGTTGCCTATGCGGCTAGCCGGTATATTACGATTGTTCCTGAAATCGATTTACCAGGTCATATCAATTCTGCGTTAGCTTCCTATGGAGAATTAAATGGTGGAATCAAGTTTCCTTTAGAAGGTGGATATAATAGTCCAACAGAAACACAAGAAGTATTGGGTGGTAAAAACAAACCTACACAGTTATATACTGGAATAGAGGTTGGATGGAGTACACTTTATCTGGATAAACCTGAGACCTTCAAATTTGTGAATGATGTAATTCGGGAGCTTGCCGAAATAACACCGGGTCCTTATTTACACATTGGGGGCGATGAAGCCCATGCTACTAAGAAGGAAGACTATATTGAATTCATCAATCGCTTTTCTGAGATTGTAAAAGCAAACGGGAAGAAGATGATTGGGTGGGAAGAAATTGCGCAAGCCAACATTGATCAAAATGCCATTGCCCAACATTGGGAAAACCCTAAGTATGCGCAAATGGCCGCGGACAAGGGGGCACAAATAATTATGTCGCCCTCCAAGCGTGTTTACATCGATATGCAATACGATTCTACTTCCCGGTTAGGATTGCATTGGGCAGCTTATATTGAAGTAGATGATGCATACAATTGGGATCCGGCAACCCAAGTGGATGGAATTGGCAAAGATCAAATACTAGGAGTGGAAACTCCCCTTTGGAGTGAAACGATCGTAACAATGGATGATATTGAATATATGTTATTCCCGCGCATGCCCGGGATCGCTGAAATAGCTTGGTCACCAGCAACCGGAAGAAGTTGGGATGAATATAAAGTACGTCTGGGAAATCATGCTCCGTTTATGAGAACCCGCGGAATTGATTTCTATCCTTCCACCAGAGTGAAGTGGGCTGAAAAATAAAAGCCCTAGGAATTAAATCTTGTTTAAATAGTATGTCTGTGTCATGCGCATGTTTTATTATCCATTTAGTGCGATCATGATCATATTTCGGATTGACAAATATCATCTTTAATGAAAGGATGTTGAATAACTTTGCTGGTGAATAAATAAACAATTCCATAGAATGCAGTCGATCATTAGAAAATCGTTCCTAGGTGTTTTTTTCGTATGGATAGTATCAAGTTGTTCCATCCAGGTAAAAGAAACATACGACCATCAGGTGGATTTTAGCAAGTACAAAACATTCTGCTGGATGAATGGGTGCGAATTTAAATTTGAAGGCCCATCCTACTTAAATGATAGTTTATTGAGAGAAAATTTAAAGACGTCAATCGTCCGCGAACTTGAGCAAAAAGGACTGATACAAAATACTGACAATCCTGATTTGTTAATAGGTTTTACGATTACAGTAAATGATGAACAAGCAATCATTTATCATCGGTCTGAAGACTCACCCGTTTATTACAAACCCTTGGAGTCAGACCGGGAAATTATAAACTATTTGAAAGGCTCGCTTATTATTGGCATGGCAGATAATGCCGAAAGCCGAATGGTTTGGCAATCGCATGCAATTGGATACATGGACTTAAATCCAGATTTATCCGAGAAGAATATCAGAAAGGGAATTAAGATGGTCTTAAAGAATTTTCCTCCTAAGCAACCTAAATAATACGAATTGTCTATTATTTGGATTTTGATTCCATCAATGGAATTTACCATTGGTAAAAACCAGCCGGTTCGATTGGTCCCTCTAGCGTGAGAAATGAATCTTGAAAATCGGAATTCATTAGATCAGGATTATCGATTGCCTTGTGTGCCACGTAACTTAAATCCTTTGCCTTTTAAAATTAAAAATCAAATAGAGGTTCTTTGTGTATGGAAGTTAATATTTAAATTTCCACAATGAATGAAATAACATCGGTGTCGCTGGAAGGAACCAGAGAATCTGTATTCGAATCAATTAGTAAATACTTATCTAATGCAGGATTTGTAATCGCAACCAAGGATTTCACCCGACCTTGGGGTGGCTTTTTTGTTTTGGAAGAAAGTCAGGCAGAGAAGTTTGCTCATAAGTTTTTTGAAGAAGTAGACTTTAATTCACTCAAGATCAGCGATAAGCTAAGCCCTAAGATATTAGTAGTAGAGCCCAATAAGCGACTATCGTGGCAATACCATCACAGGCGTGCAGAAATCTGGAAACTGGTAGCAGGCACTTCGGGCGTTGTCATTAGCAAAACGGATGAACAAGGCGATGTTCAGCAAATGAAACCAGGAGAGATTGTTCGTTTGGTACAAGGTCAGCGCCATCGACTGGTAGGGCGTGATGGGTGGGGCATGGTGGCCGAGATCTGGCAACATACGGACGCAGAGAATCCGTCTGATGAAAATGATATTGTAAGATTGCAAGATGATTTTGGAAGGTAAATATTTGTAGCCCCAATCCTGAATGCTAATTAGAATCCTTCTCATAATTATTGTTTTAACTATATTTTCTGAATGTAAAAATTCAGAAAGTGTAAATGATCAATCGGAGCAAAACTTTTACACTCAAACAACAAATCGAGTTGCAGCCGAATGGGAGCCTGCAGTGGGCACGATGATCGTATGGCCCCTCAGTATTCCTTACAAACTTGTTGTTGAGTTGGCAAAGGATAATCAATTAGTAACAATGGTTGAAAATGAAACTTCAAAGCGGGAAGCTATCGCATGGTACACGAAATGGGGCATCGACTCGACTAAGACAACATTCATTTATGCTCCGCAAGGTATTGATTCGTGGTGGGTGCGTGATTGGGGACCAAGTGCAGTGTTCTCGCAAGATGGCAAAATGAGATTAGCCGATGGTAAATACATTTACTCAACTCCAGTGACTGATCTTGATTGTAATGATTCACTGTACTTCATCTATCAAACTAAAGATCATGAAATCATAAAAACTGAAATAGATGATGATGCCACTGTGTTTATGGGTAAGGAATTAAACCAAGAGGTAGTTGATCTTCCTTTTATAAATACGGGTGGTAATGTGTTGACCGATGGTTTAGGCACTGCTTTTTCAACCTGCATTCTTCTGAATGAGAATAGATTTTTTGGAGTTACAGATGATAAATTCAAAACCCTCAATAAGGAGATGTTAGGTTTCGAACGCTACAACGTAATCTCCAATTTTGAGAAGCGAGGCATTCAGCACATTGATTGTTACATGAAACTGTTGGATGAAGAACGGATTCTAGTAGTTGAACCACCAAAGGATCATGAGCTATTTGATATCTATGAAAATATTATTAATCAGGAGTTATCCAAACTTAAAACTGCATACGGACGACCGTATCAAATACTTCGCATAAAGACTGATCGTTATTTGGAAAATGATTTGGCTGCGTACACTAATTCAATAATTATTAATAAAACTATTTATGTGCCACTCTTCAAAATAGTAGAAGATCAGATCGCTCTGCAAAGATGGCAAGAGGTAATGCCAGGTTATACAATAAAAGGATTTGAGTTTGATTTAGCTGATGAACCAATTGTGACTCAGCAAATGAAAGATCATTATCGAACTAATTATGGCTGGGATAGTGGCGATGCGTTACATTGCAGAACCCGAGCCATTTGGGATGCTGAGATGTTATTTATCAGCGTGAAGCATGTTGATTCTGTAATTAATTCATCAGCCAAAGCCAAAGTGTATGCGACTATTATCGACTATAGTAAAAAAGGACTTATGGAAGATCCGAAACTCCTTTGGAGATATTCTGGCGCAAGCGATTGGAATTCAATGTCACTTAAGCAATTAGAAGAAACTCATTATTTGGTGGAAATCCCGTATCAAAAATCAGGTGTAACAATTGAATACTATATTTCAGCTACTTCAAATTCTGGGAGAACTGAAACTCAGCCAAGAACAGCACCTAAAGGTTTATACAATTATTCAATCAAATAGAATTACAAATAGAATTAGCTAAGGTTACAGCATGCCCTATTTAGAACATACCTGTTCGTATGTGTACATACAAAAAAAAAAATCTTGTATTAAGGACTGAATTAACGGTTTTTTTAGATGGCATAGTTATTACAAGGAGGTAGGCAACCGTAAACTTTGATTATGTATAAAAGTTACCTCAAAATTGCCTGGCGCAATCTGTTGAAGAGCAAAGGATTGTTTGCCATTAATAGTGCCGGGCTTGCCATAGGTGTTGCGACTTGCCTTATTATTATGTTGTTTGTTGTAGATGAACTTAGTTTTGATCGCTTCAATGAAAAGGCGAATCAAATGGTGCGCGTAGTGTTGAAAGGTAAAGTAAATGGTGAGGTAATCAAAGAAGCTGTTACAGCAGCCCCTGTTGCAGCCACACTCGCAGCAGAATTCCCTGAAGTGCTGCAAGCAACCCGCTTACGCAGCATGGGCTCCCCAAAAATATCCTATAAAAACACCGCATTTAAGAATAACAAAGTTGCGTTTGTTGATCCAAACTTTTTTGAAGTGTTCACGCTTCCATTAATTCAAGGAAATCCTGCAACGGCATTGATTGAACCAAACACGATTGTGATCACCAAAGAGCAGGCACGCAAATACTTTGGTGAGGAAGATCCTATTAATAAAATTTTAGAATTTACGGATGCGAAAGAACAATATAAAGTGACGGGAGTTATAGACAAAGTTCCTGCAAACTCTCATTTTCATTTTGATCTTTTTGCTTCCATGGAAGGCTTAGCCCATGCGAAAGAGAATAATTGGATGGAGTCAAATTATTTCAATTACCTGGTACTTGCTGAAGGAACCGATCAAAAGGAGTTTGAGAACAAGTTGCCGGCCATCATAAAAAAATACATGGGGCCGCAGGTAGAACAAATGGGAATGAGCTTTGAAAAATTCAAAGAGAATGGAAACGAGATTGGAATTTTTATTCAGCCCTTAACAGATATTCATCTGCATTCCGACTTTGCAAGTCAGAGTGAATTGGAAGCGGGGGGTGATTTGAAATCAGTTTACATTTTTGGAGCCGTAGCGTTGTTCATGTTGCTGATTGCCTGTATAAATTTCATGAACCTTTCTACAGCCGGAGCCACCAAACGCAATAAAGAAGTGGGTGTAAAGAAAGTATTGGGTTCGAGGAAGAATCAACTGGTTCAACAGTTTCTAACGGAATCTTTTATTTCTACAGCAGTATCCATGGTGTTAGCAGTGGTGCTGGTTTTAGTAGCGTTACCTTTTTTCAATCAACTTTCTGGTAAGGGGTTGGAGGCTGCCTTTTTATTAAATCCCAACGTGCTAATTTCGTTGTTAATTCTTGCCATCGCAATCACATTGTTGGCCGGAAGTTATCCAGCTTTTTTTCTTTCCTCCATTAAACCTATTTCAGCCTTAAAGAATAAGGTTGTAAGCGGTGGTAGGAGTAAAGGCATACGCAGTGGCTTGGTTGTATTTCAATTTGTTATTTCTGCTTCCCTTATTCTGGCAATTATTGTTGTCAATCAACAGATGTCATACATTCAAAACAAAGAGATTGGGTATGACAGAGATCAATTGCTTGTGCTCAGGGATTCAAGATTATTGGGAACTAATGAGAATGCTTTTAAGAATCAAATCTTAACGGATCCACGCGTGCAGAGCGTTACCATGTCTGCATTTGTGCCTGCAGGGCCAACAGATAATAACATGACAGGAGTTTATCCGGGTCAGCGATATGAAGAGGTACGAAGAACAATTTTTTATCAGGTTGATGCTCAATACATCCCTACTATGGGAATGGAGTTAGTGGCGGGAAGGAATTTTTCAGATAAGCTTGGAAGCGATTCGCTGAATGTGATCGTAAATGAAACTGCTATTAAGATTTTTGGATTAGAGGAAAATCCACTTGGTCAAACGTTAACCGCAAACGCAGGTAATGACAGAAAGGAAACACTTACCATAATTGGTGTTGTAAAAGATTTTCATTTTAAATCACTCCACGAAACCATTGCCCCGTTAATCATGCTTAACAATCCGTATGGTGGCCTTATCGTTAAAGGTAAAACTAAAGATATGGCTGGTCTTATAGCGAGTATTGAAAACAAATGGAAATCATTTCAAGTGGAAGAACCCTTCTCTTATGGTTTGTTAGATGAACTTTATAATGAGACCTATGTGAGAGAACAGAAGATGGGAAGTATCTTAAAGATATTTGGAATGCTCACCATTTTTGTTGCGTGCCTCGGATTATTCGGACTCGTAACGTTCACTGCCGAGCAGCGTGTAAAAGAAATTGGTGTTCGAAAAGTGTTGGGTGCCAATGTTACCGAAATCGTGTCACTGCTGTCGAAGGATTTGATAATTCTAGTAGCCATTTCATTCGTGATTGCCTTTCCGCTCGGTTATTACATGATGGATCAATGGCTTCAGGATTTTGCGTATAAGATAGAAATCCAATGGTGGGTGTTTGCTTTGGCAGGCGTAACAACATTGCTTATTGCCTTCTTTACCATGAGTTTCAAAACGATAAAATCAGCGTTGGCGAACCCGGTGGATTCATTGCGTTCAGAATAATAATAACCTTAGATTAATCAAAGAATGGTTTCCATTTCTCTTCGGGAGAAGGCTTTGTTAGGAGGCTAACTACAACAAGCATAAAGATGGATGCTATTAATGATGGAATGGCGATGTAATCTGTGTCAACCGGAAAAACTCCCAATGATATATGAGCTACTTCCATAATTTTATTAATAACCGGAACAATCATTCCGGCAGCAATAGAACAAACACCGCCTGTTGGTGTTACCCGTTTCCAAAAGAAGCTAGCCATTAGCACAGGAGCTAATGAAGCTCCTATCATCGTGTAGGAAATAAAGGCCATCTCCAAAACAGTTTCAAACTGAGTTACCATGGCAAACGCCAGCAATCCCAATACAACAATGCTAATCTGCTGAACTCTAATTAATTTCTTTGAATCTTTTGCGTCCTTAAAGAAATATGGCTTTAGTATATCATTACTTAGGTTGGTGGATGTTACCATAAGAAAAGTATTTCCGGTTGACAGGATGATAGCTACACCTGCGGCAAAAAGCATGGAGCCAACAAACACGGGCACCTGTTCAAATCCAATTCTTAATATTATTTCTTCAGACATGGCAGTATTTATAGATCCATCGGGAAAAAAGAATCGAGGGTCATTAGCATAGATGGCATACCCAACAATTGATGTTGTGCACATCAGCACTTCTATTACAACCACACCAATGAGCATGCCGAGCACGGCTTTCTTTGCAGAACTTGCATCCTTTGCCGATGAGAACTTTTGATAAATACTACTTTCGCTCATCAACAAAAGAAACGTTGGCAAAATAATCCCGATTACCCACCAGGCATCATGTCCTTCAAAGACGTTGAGATAAGCCGGACTTTTGTTTTCGATGGTTGCAATTACCTCTGACCAACCTCCATGAGTGGAAATTGCAAAAGGAAGTGCCAATGCCATTGCTATAATCATAATAGCGCCATTGAATATATCGATAGAAACAATGGATACCATACCAGCCCATGCCGTAAATACAATGATAACGATACAGGTAATTAATGTTCCTGTAGGTAAATCAATCGCTCCTTGTGATAAGATAGAAATAAACCGAGCTCCTCCCTTAAATTGGTAGCCGGCAATAACTAAGTAAGCAACAATGATGGTGACGGTTCCTAGAATTCGAGCGACCTTATTATAGCGTTGCTCGAGTAAATCAGTTAATGTGATTTTAGAAATTTTGCGAACGCGTGCAGCAATAAAGTAGATCACAATAATCCCTAACCAGCCGCCAGCCGAAAACCATAGCTCGCTAAATCCAGAACGAAAGGTTAACCCTGCCGTGCCAAAAAGACTCCCTGAGCCAATCCATGTACAAACTAAGGTGCCAATCAGGAGATAAACCGGAACACCTCTTCCCGCCAGCATAAAGTCTTCTTCACTCTGTACTTTTCGCGTTTTATATATGATTATGCCTACCAGGAGTAACAGGTAAGCGATGCTGACAATTGAATAAATCATAGAATTGATATTACATGTTAGTGTTAAAAGTAAGTAAATTTTTATAAGTTACTCCCTCAATTATGGACACGTGTTAATTCAAAATCAGTTCTATGGCCAGTTCAACTAAGTTTAAACCCTACATCGCTGCAGAAGAAAATGTTGCCGAGTTTACAGTAAAATCTGTTGTGTTCGGTGCATTGTTTGGTGTTCTGTTCGGATGCTCTACCGTTTATCTCGCACTAAAAGCGGGACTTACTGTTTCAGCATCCATACCTATTGCAGTAATTGCCATTACGCTAGGGCGGAAATTTCTGAAGACCACCATTCTTGAGAACAATATTATTCAAACGGCTGGCTCTGCTGGCGAATCAATAGCAGCAGGAGTAGTGTTTACCTTACCGGGTTTTTTATTTCTTTCACCTGGAGAAAACGGAGTGAGTGTAGGAGAAGGATACTTTAACTATTTAACAATTCTTATTCTCGCTGCCTTTGGGGGTATGCTGGGTACGCTTATGATGATTCCCTTGCGGAGATCATTAATTGTAAAAGAACATGACACGTTACCATATCCCGAAGGAACGGCCTGTGGATCGGTGTTGCAAGCAGGGGAAAAGGGTGGCGTATTCGCTCAAACTGCCTTTCTAGGAATGGGGATAGCGATGCTGTATGCAATCCTTCAAAAAGTTTTTCATGTAATTTCAGAGGCCCCTGCTTTTGTTACCACTCAGGTAAATAAGTTTTGGCCATCAGCAACCATTAATGGAGAGATTACACCAGAATATATGGGTGTGGGCTATATTATTGGTCCAAAGATTGGTGGAGTGTTAGTAGCGGGCTCAGTGCTAGCATGGTGGGCTATCATCCCTTTGTTATCAACGCTTGTTGATCCCACATTGGTGGCCACACAATTAGTGAAGATTGGCTATCTGGCTGATATTAACGTGGCAGGTGGTAAAGGTAATTGGGACCCAGCATTGAAGACATTCGCTAATCCCGCTTCAGCATTATACTTTGCATACATACGACAGATTGGAGCTGGGGCTGTTGCGGCTGGTGGATTTATTACATTGATGAAGACAATGCCCACCATTGTTAGTTCCTTTCGAGATAGCATTGCTTCACTCAAAGAGAAAAGTGAAGTCACTGTGCTTCGTACCGATCGTGATCTTTCATTCAAGGTTGTGATTATCGGTAGTATTATTCTTGTTGCCTTAATGACTGTGTTACCGGGAATTCCTGGAGATGGATTTATCCAAAAACTTTTGATTGGAATTCTGATTATCATTTTTGGATTTTTCTTTGTTACCGTTGCCAGCCGGATTGTCGGGTTGGTGGGTTCCAGCAATAGCCCTATTTCCGGGATGACGATTGCGACATTAATGGGTACTTGTTTAATCTTTACTGCAGTGGGGTGGAGTGGGAAACTGTATGAACCCCTTGCACTGGTAGTGGGAGGAATGATTTGTATTGCCGCAGCCAATGCAGGAGCCACATCACAAGATTTAAAATCAGGATATATTGTTGGAGCAACACCAAAATATCAACAGCTGGCCTTGTTTATTGGCGCCATTGTGTCCTCTGTGGCAATAGGTCTTGTTGTTAAAGTATTGGATACCCCCACAGCGGATATGGCAGCGCAGGGTATTATTCATGCCATTGGTAGCGAACGATATCCTGCACCTCAGGCTACACTGATGGCAACCTTGGCAAAAGGTATTTTATCCTTTAATCTTGACTGGCAGTTTGTAATGGTGGGAGTCTTTATTGCAGTTATGATTGAGCTTTGTGGAATTAAAGCGCTGGCCTTCGCGATTGGTCTTTACTTACCTCTATCAACCACACTACCTATCTTTATTGGAGGAGCCATTAAAGGTGTAATTGATTGGCGTGCCGAAAAGAAGGGTGAAGCAAAACAAGACGAAGAGTTGGGTAGGGGAAGTTTGTTTGCTACGGGTTTAATTGCAGGAGGTGCGTTAGCAGGTGTTGTAGTTGCCTTACTTTCCGTAAATGATAATGTTTTTGAAAGGCTTAAGTCTATCAGTGCCGAACATGGCTTGACTAATATGTTGGGGGCAAATGGGTACAGTCTTTTAGGCGTAGCTTTCTTTGTTGCTATGGGAACTATGCTTTACAGAATTGGAATTAAGAAAGAGCGTGACGCTTGATGTTTGAAGCTCGAGCCTTAATCGAACTGACCACTACTTAATGATTGTCTGATCACTACTAAAAACTATTTATCAACAATCATATCAATGATCTGCTTCAGCTCGTTAATGGCCTTGGTTTCTGATGCCTCTATCTTCCCATCAGCCTGTATGATGTCGTACATATCAGCATAAATCCGATAGCGCTGCGAAAACTTAATGTGATCAAAGTGTTTGAATGATTCCTTGATGATGTTATGATGTTTTGAAGGATCCATTTTTTGATAAGTCACTACCTCTTGATCAAATTTTACTTTATGATCGCCCTCAATAGGGAAGTGCTTGTTCATTTTTTCAAGGATGGCTTTTTCTTCTGCAGGGTGCAGGTCACCATCGGCATAAGCCATATGAACAAACAAGTACAAGATAAAGTCACTGAAGGTTTTGTGCATTACCATAATAAACAATTAAGACTGACTTAAAGGTAAAGAAAAAAGGCTTTGCATCAGATGCAAAGCCTTTTTTTATTGGAATCTTGAATATTACATCATTCCACCCATTCCACCGCCACCGTGTGGCATGGCTGGCATCTCCTTCTCTTCAGCAATGTCAGAAACAACTGCTTCGGTTGTCAATAACAATCCTGCAATAGAAGCTGCATTTTCAAGGGCTAAACGAGCTACTTTAGTAGGATCGATAATACCTGCTGCGAAGAAGTCTTCAAACTTATTATCGCGTGCATTGTATCCGAAATCTTTCTTACCATCGCGCACTTTGTTCACGATCACTGAACCTTCCTGACCTGCATTTTCAGCAATGGTTCTTAGCGGAGATTCAAGTGCCAGGCGCACAATGTTTACACCCGTAGTTTGATCTTCGTTATCAGTAGGTAGATCCTTAAGGGCATCGATAGCGCGGATGTAAGCAACACCACCACCAGCGATGATACCTTCTTGAACAGCAGCACGGGTTGCATGCAATGCATCATCAACACGGTCTTTCTTCTCTTTCATTTCAACTTCGGTAGCAGCACCAATGTAAAGGATTGCCACACCACCAGAAAGTTTAGCTAAACGCTCTTGTAATTTTTCTTTATCGTAGTCAGAAGTAGTAGATTCAATTTGAGCTTTGATTTGACCTACACGACCTTGGATTTCTGACTTCTTTACCAGCTCCATTAACAATCGTTGTATTGTCCTTATCGATTGTGATTTTTTCAGCGCGACCTAAGTACTCAAGCTTAGCATCTTCTAATTTCATTCCTGTTTCTTCAGAAATTACTTTTCCACCAGTTAAGATTGCAATGTCTTCCAACATAGCCTTTCTGCGATCGCCAAAGCCAGGAGCTTTAACAGCAGCTACTCTCAGCGCACCACGAATTTTGTTTACAACTAAAGTAGCCAAAGCTTCGCCTTCAACTTCTTCAGCAATGATCAACAAGGGCTTGCCAGTTTGAGCAGTTGCTTCCAATACGGGAAGTAATTCCTTCATTGAAGAAATCTTCTTATCATAGATCAAAATGTAAGGGCTTTCTAATTCAGCTTCCATTTTCTCTGTGTTTGTAACAAAGTAAGGAGACAAGTAACCACGGTCAAACTGCATACCTTCTACAGTCTTAACTTCAGTTTCAGTTCCTTTAGCTTCTTCTACAGTGATCACACCATCTTTACCAACTTTCTCCATGGCAGTGGCAATCATTTTACCAATTTCTTCATCGTTGTTTGATGAGATAGTGGCAACCTGAGTGATTTCCTGAGAGCCTTTGATTGGCTTTGATTGCTTCTTTAGGTTTGCGATAACAGCATCAACTGCCTTATCGATTCCACGCTTCAAATCCATTGGGTTTGCACCAGCGGCAACGTTTTTAATTCCGTGGCCATAAATAGATTGCGCTAATACGGTAGCAGTTGTAGTTCCATCACCTGCTGCATCAGCAGTTTTAGAAGCAACTTCTTTTACCAATTGTGCACCCATGTTTTCAATAGCATCTTTCAATTCAATTTCTTTTGCTACCGACACACCGTCCTTAGTAACAGTAGGAGCACCGAATTTTTTATCAAGAATTACATTGCGGCCTTTAGGTCCTAATGTAACTTTTACTGCGTTTGCCAATTTATCAACACCCTTTTTGATTCTATCGCGGGCGCTTGTATCGAATGTAATTTCCTTAGCCATAATATTTAAAGTAAATTGATTGTTAAAAATTAAACTGTTCCAAAAATGTCAGAGTTGCGCATGATAAGATATTCCTTACCATCGATGGTGATCTCGGTGCCCGAGTATTTTCCGTAAAGTATTTGATCACCTACTTTTACTGTAACAGGCTTATCCTTTAAGCCATCGCCTACAGCAATTACTTTTCCTTTTTGTGGTTTTTCTTTTGCTGTATCTGGAATGATAAGACCAGAAGCAGTTTTTTGTTCAGCCGCTGCCGCTTCTACTAGCACGCGGTCTTCATTTGGTTTGAAATTTACTTTTGCCATATGGAATTAATAAAATTAAGTTGTTAAATATTGACTTCCGCACACCCACAATCGATTTCCATGCCATTTCAGCCTTTAGGGTTATTTATGGACACATTTGCCGCTGGGGGCTGCAAAGATGAAGATTTTTGGCAGACCTGTCATTATCCTGTTTAAAACAAAGTGGCAAATTGTCAGAAGGGAGTTTTTTTCGTATAATAGCTCTATCAAAATAGTATCTAATATGGAACCATTAAAAGATAATTGGCTAACGGAAGGATTGATTGATTTTGAGTACAAGAAATACCAATTATTAGCCTACTTAAAGGGAGTAAAAGACTCGTTTAACAAGGTGGAGTTGTATCCATTTTTATCGGACCTGGTCTTTCATTATCGAAACCTAATTACCTTACGGGATAGCCAATTGATTATTCGCGATTCGTTTCCCAAAGAACTTTCAAAAGAAAGCCTTAAAAACCTTGAAGTAACCTATCAACGAATTGTTGAAGATGACCTGACTATGCAGGAAATAGAAGCTATCATTGAGTTTGCACTGCCACAATTCAAATCATCCCTGGATGAAGGATCTTACATTTATGAATACGTTGAATCCAAGTGTGAGATTTCGCCTATTGGTTTGACCTCACTCTATACAAACGAAGGATACTTGTTTATAACCCAACCTCCCGAGAAAGAGACGCGGGTGTATCGTTATCAAACAACCCTTTTCGAACAAAGTTCTGAAACACTGCGTGGTGTGCATACGCGTCATGTTCTAACCATGGAGCGCAGTATCAGCAATACCTACGAGGATATGAAGTTGAATCTAATTCGGCAATATTCCGAACTGCCCAACCCTTCAGTTTATCTTGTGCTTTCAAAACTTTGCTTTCCGTTTGATCAGACTTTGATGCCAGTGGCAAAACGCTTGTTGGTAAAGCAAATCTCAAAAGCCGCATAAATAAAAAAGACCCGCCAGGGGTCTTTTTTATTTCTTATGAAAGATCAATTATTTATTCTCTTCAACCGGAGCAACAGGTTGAGGTTGTTCAGTTTTGTTAAGATCAATTCCTGATCCTTGTTGTTCTCTTGCTTTTTCTAGAATTGCGTCATTAGTTCCAGCTGTATTGGGGGCCGTAAAGTTAGTGGCCAATGCAAACACCATAATTGCGATTGCAAAACCCCATGTTAGGCGCTCCAACAAATCTCCTGTTTTCTTTACACCAATCATGTTACTGGCTCCGGAACCACCAAACTGACCTGATAGGCCACCACCTTTGGAGTTTTGAGCTAACACAACTAAAACCAATAAAACAGAGCTAAAAATGGCTAAACTGATGAATAAAATATACATAACTACTTTTTGAGGTCTTCAATTTGAGCCGCAAAGTAAGTCTTTTTTTGTGGAAACTTCCAAATTAACTTCTTTAGCACTTCTATCGCTTTCTCCTTTTTACCTTGTTTTAAAAGGATTTCCACCAAGGTTTCGGAGACAATATTTTCACCGTATGTAAGTTCCTTTTCAATCAAATCTCCTTTCGGGATGATGGTAACAGGAGAAGATAATTTGTTTTTAGAAATTGATGGTTGAGTCTTAATAAATTGATTGATAATGTCAATTTGCTCTTTCTGCTTTGGATCTTCTGGTTTTATTTTTTTCTTGGAAGTTTTAATCTCCTTTAGTAAACCATCTTCAGGGTCAGCAAGTACTCGTTTCTTTGGCTTCTCTTCTTCAATACTAATAGGAAGTCCTTTTTCGAAGTTGCTAACGGCCTCGTCAAATTGATGCTTTCGCTTAACTAAAATTTCAAGATCGTGTTCGAACTCAACATAAAACGAGTCTGAAATATTTGAATCAAGTTCGATTGATTGCTTTGAATCAACTTCTGGTTTTTCAACGGTTGTAGTGGGAACGGTCTCAACTTTCTTTCGGATAGGTTCGCTCGCTATGGGCTCTTGTAAGTTAACAACAGGTGCAGACTTTCTGCTTTGCTGAAGAGAAGTCATGATTGACTTTAACACTGTCCGATCTGTACTATAAATCGCACTAAGATGAAGTTGATGATCTTTGTCGGTAAACTTATTGTCTTGAGTAGCTCTAGCAGCCATTCCATGAATCACCTGACTATATGGAAATTGATTTTGTAAAGAAATTACCTGATTAGTTTCCTCGGCAGAAAGCGAGGTGTAATTAGAAAGAAGATTATAGAATTGATTCTTTTCCACGATTATTACAGGTGAAGGTAAATGTAATGGAAAATGACGAATAAATAAATTACGATGAACGAATTCTATTTAAGAAATAGCGAAAGCATGAATAATAAAGTACAAATGCGATGCGAATTAAGGATCTGTTAATAAAAATTGTAATTCGTAAATCCTAAAATCGTACTTTAAAATTTACCAGTTCGCTAATGTTGCATTGAAGATATCAATGTAAATCTGATCAAGTATTTTCTTCTCTAAACTTTCCTGCACGGAATTAAAATCTTGAGCACTTGGAAAGTCTGCATAAAAACTAAAGTTGCGATCTTTAAAATTATTCTCTGGCTTGATGGTGTCTACATAATTGGCACGCACAGCAATTGTAAGTCGCGTTAATGCGGCTGGGTCGCCTCGCTGGTTCGAAGCCGCGCCAGATACCGGTGCAATAGGAGTGATGCCATATTGTGTAATGGTGCCTTCAATTTGCAACTCACCATTTTCAGAAACAACTCGCAAGCTTGAGTTCTGCTGAAAATATTCCTTGAGTTTGTTTGTAAAAGTTTGACCTAAATTGGCTGGGCCAAGATCAGTGTTGTTAAAAAAATCATCTACCTGAATGGTTTTAGCAGTAGTGGCTGCTCCTGTGAATGAATAGCTAATACAACTTTGTAAAGTTGGTAAGCAGAGCAAGAGAGCGAGTGCAAGTCCAGCGATTATTTTATTCTTCAAGTTCGTATTCTTTAATCTTTCGGTACAACGTTCTTTCGGAGATACCCAAATCGCGTGCCGCATATTTGCGCTTGTTATTATTTTTTCTAAGTGCCCGAACAATTAACTCCCTTTCCTTCTTTATGATTGACAAAGAATCATCTTCTGCTTCGTGGCTTATGTCCTGAACTTCTTCCTCTTCAGTTGTATCATGGGGCGTGGGTGAAGATTTTAAATTAAGGGTAACCGGTTCGTGAACGGTTTCCTGATCTTCATGAATGCCTTCAAATAATCCCGCATTGTCTTTAATTAATTGTGCCGCGCTGGCAGGATTGGTTGTACTATCAAGCACAATTCTTTTCAAATCGTTCACATCCTTACGCATGTCAAACAAAATCTTGTAAAGAATCTCTCGCTCCGAAATATCTTTTCCTTGTTGCTCTTTATAGAGTGCAGGTAAATTTGCTTCCTTAGGAATATAATTACTTAAGCTTTCAGCCGTTATTTCTTTATGTTCAGAAGATAGCACTGAAATCTGTTCTACCAGATTTTTTAATTGACGAATGTTTCCTGGAAAGCGATATTTTAACAGGAGTTCTTTTGCATCATCCGTTAAGGAGATTGGTTTTACTTTATATTTTTCAGCAAAATCAGATGCGAATTTTCTAAACAACAACTCCACATCTTTACCTCGTTCCCGCAAAGGCGGAACATAGATAGGAACGGTGCTTAATCGGTAATATAAATCTTCACGGAATTTTCCTTGCTCAACCTTTACCAGCAGATTAACATTGGTAGCAGCAACAACACGAACATCCGTCTTTTGAACTTTTGATGAACCAACTTTAATAAACTCACCATTCTCTAGCACGCGCAGCAACCTTGCTTGCGTACCTAAAGGCATCTCGCCAATCTCATCTAAAAATATGGTGCCTCCATTCGTTACTTCAAAATAACCTTTACGCGCTTCATGCGCACCGGTAAAGGATCCTTTTTCGTGACCGAATAATTCGGAGTCGATGGTGCCTTCGGGTATTGAACCGCAATTGATCGCAATAAATTGTCCATGCTTTCGCGGACTTAGGTGATGAATGATTTTTGAAAAGGATTCTTTTCCACTTCCACTTTCACCACTTAATAAGACCGACATATCTGTTGGTGCTACTTGCATAGCCACACGAACGGCATTGGTTAGCAGTGGTGAAAACCCGATGATTCCAAATCGTTGTTTAACACTTTGTATTTCTGAGTCTGTAATCGCCATAGTTATTCTACAATTGTCCCAATCAACGTTCCGCTTGTGCAACGATCAATAAATACATTGACGTATTCGCCCTTCTTTTTATTTCCTTTTGGGAAAACGGCTACATGGTTGGATGAAATTCGTCCTTGCCAGTGATCCGCACTTTTTTTCGATTCTCCTTCAATTAAAACGCGCTGTGTAGTTCCAACATCCATTTGATGATGAAGATGCGAGTGCTGTCTTTGCTTTGCGATAATTTCTTCGAGTCTTCTGTTCTTAACGTCAAGGGGAATGTCATCGGCAAGTTTTTTTGCTGCTGGAGTTCCTGGTCGTTCAGAGTATGAAAACATATAAGCATAGTCATACTTTACAAGGTCCATCAGCGTAAGTGTCTCCTGATGTTCTTCTTCTGTTTCGCTGCAAAAACCAGAAATCATGTCTGATGAAATTCCACATTCCTCACCTAATATGGTGCGAATGCGTTTTATTTTTTCCAAATACCATTCGCGCGTATACCCGCGATTCATTAATTCTAAAATACGACTGCTACCACTTTGTGCGGGGAGGTGAATGTACTTGCAAATATTTTCGTGCTTAGCCATTACATGCAGCACTTCATCTGTAATATCTTTAGGGTGAGAAGTGGAGAATCGGATTCTTAAATCTGAATTCACTTGGGCAACTAACTCCAACAAGTTGGCGAACGTAACAACTTGCTGAATACCGTTTTTCTCAAGTCGAGCTTTATTATTTTCTTCAGCACTCCATTTGTATGAGTCTACATTTTGACCTAACAATGTTACCTCGCGAAAGCCCCGATTGAAAAGATCATGCGCTTCAGCAACTATAGATTGTGGATCACGGCTTCTTTCACGGCCGCGTGTATAAGGAACCACACAGAATGAACACATGTTATCGCATCCGCGCATAATAGAAATGAATGCGGTAACTCCATTTGTTCCTAATCGAACGGGAGTGATGTCACCATATGTTTCTTCACGCGATAAAAAAGTATTTACAGCTTTATCGCCATCATCTACTTTGGCAATAAGCGCAGGCAAATCTCGATAAGCATCAGGACCAGCAACCAAATCAACAATTTTCTCTTCTTCAAGCAATTGAGTCTTTAAGCGCTCGGCCATGCAACCCAAAATACCCACCATCATTTCTGGTTTCTTTTTCTTAAAACCATGGATTTGAGTAAGGCGGTTGCGAACAGTTTGTTCCGCTTTTTCGCGAATAGAACACGTGTTTAGAAAAACCACATCGGCCTGAGCAAGATCAGAGGTAGTATCAAAGCCATCATTTTCAAGAATGGACGCCACAATCTCGCTATCAGCGAAATTCATCTGGCAGCCATAACTTTCTATGTATAGCTTTCTGTTTTTACCGGTATTACTTTCTCCGGTAACTCTTATTGCTTCATTAACTGTAGTTTCACCTTCTATAATTGCTATATCGTCAATCAAATTCTTCATTCTGCCTACATTGAAACGCAAAATTAACACATTTTAAACTTTTGGTGACATCTTGTCAGTTATGATTTTACATTTCTTCATAAGATTGCTTTAATGCTATTTTCAAGTAGTTTTAGCCTTGATTCAAGGAAGAAATGGCAATTGTTAAAACAGTAAGGGGGTTCACGCCTAAGTTTGGAGCAAACTACTTTTTGGCTGACAATGCAGTGGTGGTTGGCGATGTTACGATGGGCGATAACTGTACGGTTTGGTTTAATGCTGTGGTTCGTGGTGATGTTAACTCGATCACGATTGGAGACAACACCAATATTCAGGATGGAGCCATTATTCATTGTACCTACCAGCAAGCAAAAACTGTAATTGGAAGTAATGTTTCCATTGCTCATAATGCAATTGTTCATGGGTGTACTGTGGAAGATAATGTGCTAATAGGTATGAGCGCTGTTATCATGGATCATGCAGTAATAGGAGCAGGGTCAGTGATAGCCGCTGGTGCGATTGTACTTCCTAAAACAATCGTTGAGCCGGGAAGTGTTTATGCAGGCATTCCAGCAAAAAAGGTAAAGGATGTAGGTGAAGAGATGGAGGCAGTTATAGTCCGAACTGCTAAAAATTATCCTATGTATGCCGAGTGGTTTAAATAAGATTTTAATTCGAGAGTAATGAAAAATAAGGGTTTCGATAAAGAGACTATTGCTGAGTATAAAAAAAGAATCATCGCATCAGGCAAGAATTTTATTCTTGATGGAGAAGATGAGAATTCGGAGGAGTATGCACACTTCTTCTTTATTGGAACTCACGAAGGAGAGGAAGTTATTTTTGATAGTGTTCTGTATACCCTTCGGCTTCAGCATGAAAGCGAACTCTTTGATGTGGCTGAGCAAAGAGCTGCGCAGCAGTTTCCTCATTATGAAAAGTTAAGCTATGAAGAGGATGAAAACGGAGACCTAAAAACGCTTAACAGTCAGGAGGAAGAAATAGGGTTATACCTGGCCGAGGTAATGGTGGAGTTGCAGGAAGAAGATTCTGTAAAGGTTAGCGAGCATGTTGATTTAGATCTGGAACATGAATTTGGTATTGGATTGGATGCCGGGCTGCATATTGAGCACGTGACCCCAGAAATCATCCAGCGGTTTATTAAGGACTTCAATGCAGATGCACTTTCGCTGGATGATACCCTGTATTCTTTTCAGTTAGAGGCTGACGATTGATTTTGCCTATTCTGATTTAGAGAACCCCAGAAAATTCCCAAATAAGTATATCTTTGCGCCCCTAAATAAGTTAAAATAACCCATGAAAAATCTTTCTCTCGCCCTAAGTTCACTAGCATTGGTTGCTGTTGGGGTTTTGTATTTCCTTCATTTTTCTTCAAATGGAACTTCTACTTCTTCTTCTGAAGTGGTGAGACCTGGCGATTTCCAAATAGCCTATATTAATTCAGATTCCGTGCTTAAACATTATGAATTTGTTAAGGTAAACATGGAAAAATTAGAGGCAAAAGGAAAAAAATTGGATCAGGATCTTCAGAACCGGGCTCAAAGTTTACAAAATGATATCACTGCCTACCAGCGTAACTATGGCAATATGACCATTGGCCAGGCAAAAGCAGTTGAAGAGGATCTTGGCAAAAAACGCCAGAATCTTGAAATGTATCAACGTGGGCTGGAGCAGGAAATAATGACTGAGCAATCGGTGATGACAGAAGATTTATACAAGAAAATTACGGCTTACCTAAAAGTTTATGCAGAGGAAAAGCAACTGCAGGTGGTGTTTAAGTATAATCCAGGCAGCGACCTCTTGTATGGTGGTGCAAGCATTGATATTACCAACGAGGTGATTGCGGGGTTGAATGATATTTATAAGAAAGATCAAGCAGCAGGAGCAAAAGTAAAATCTGACACTACTTCGACTAAGAAAAAGTAATAAGTAAGAACTCAGTTGAAAGCCATCCAAACAAAAAATTGGGTGGCTTTTTTTGTTTCCTGTTTTATATTCTAATTTCAAATCGTGGAATATCTGTGGTAAAGAAATATAACGAAGTGTGCTACATCTTATTAAAAATCGTTAACACATGAAAAAGAATGCACTTGCATTTTTAGGTGTTAGAGCGGAAGAGCAAACGCAGGTTTTGCTGATGCTAACAACAGGTTTTTTTATAGGCATTTTTATTGCCACCTATCAGGTAACAGCCGAATCACTTTTCCTAAATAAACTGAGTGATCAATTAGATAAAGCCTTTTTGATTTCTGGTGTTTTGGGGATCGTGTCAACTATTATCTTTTCCTTTTTTCAGAATCGGATCAGATTTGTTACGCTAACCATTGCCAGTATTGTGCTAATCGTATTGGCAACATTTGGATTATATTATTTCTATCATAACTCAAACGAAAACATTCAGAATGGAACCTTGTTCTTGATGTATTGTTTGATAGGCCCAATGACTGCGATCTTACTCCTTTGTTATTGGGGTATCTTTGGTAGGTTATTCAATTTTAAACAATCGAAGCGGATAATCGGGTGGATTGACACAGGCCAGTTGATCGCCATTATCCTTGCCAACTTTTTAATCCCCTTCACAACAAACTTATTTCCAGACACTTCTAACTATTTGATGGTATGTAATATAAGCATCATTGGTTCATTAATATGTTTGATAATAATCACGATTAAGTATGATTTGGCGAGATTAAGTGCTGACCCCGGAATTCGGGCTGAGACCAAGTTCAGTAAGATTTTTAAGGATCGGTATATTGTATTGTTGAGTGTCTTTTTGATTATCTCCATGATCACCTTCAGCTTCAATCAGTTTACATTTCAAACTTTATTAAATAAACAGTATCCTAATCAGCGAGATTTAACAAACTTCCTGGCGTTTTTCAACGGAGCTATTTACGCACTCAGTTTGCTCATGCAATTGTTTGTGAATGATCGTATCATGAGTACGTATGGAATCCGAATCTCTTTGTTTGCCCTTCCAGCCGTGGTTGCTTTGCTATCAGTTGGTGCTTTGATTACAGGGGGGCTGTTTGGTTATAGTATTGACGCCAACCCACAAACCTACATATACTTTTTTCTCTTTGTGGCAGTAACACGGCTTTTCAATAGTATGATAAAGGATTCTCTTGAGAACCCCGTTTACAAACTATTATTCATTCCATTAGACAATCGATTCAGGTTTGGTATTCAAACAAAAGTAGAAGGTGTAGTAAATGAATCTGGGAGATTTATTGCGGGTATTTTTATTTTCCTTTTTGCGTTAGTTCCGTTCTTTAAAATTATATGGGTACCTGTAATTGTGCTCGGATTAATTCTTGCTTATTTTAAAGTGATCCAAAATTTGTATCAGGAATACAAAAATAAAATACGTTTAAAATTAGAGCACGGAGATGGATTTCAAGAAAAACTGGAAGTAGGATATTCAGAAATTACTAGTCGGCTCGAGAATCATCTTGCTAATAGTGATCCTACAAAGGCGGTGTTTTCTTTTAAACTTTTAGAAAAGATAGATCCTTCAAAGACTTCGGTTTGGGTAAATGCGCTTATGAAGAATGAGGCTGAGAACACAAAGGAGTACGCGCAGAAGAAGATGAATGAATTGAAAGGGTTATCCGTTTCGGATAATTATGTGATCCGGTTGGATAAGAGCATTGCTGATAGCGTGAAGAAGAATGTACTATCTAAAACTGATCTCGAACTAATTCTTAATAGTGGGGGTGATGTGCAAAAGGCTCGCATTCAACGATTGGCTCGTTCTCAGAATGCTAATGATAGGCATTACAGTGCTGAGTTATTATTACATTCTCAAAACAGAGAGAACATTTCGTTTTTAATAGAACTTCTTAATGATAATGAACCCAAAGTTCGGAGTGTTGCCATTAAAACAGCTATTAAGAAATATGACAATGAAGTAATAGCCTCCTTGATTGAAAATCTGGGAAACGTTACACATAGTAATGAAGCTATGAATGCTCTTATTTTGATCGGAGATTCAGCATTACCGTTAGTGGACAATTCATTTTATCGTTCGGGTCAAAGCACTCAAACCATGCTTCGCCTGGTTCAAATCATTGGAGCTATTGGTGGGCAGCGAGCCAAAGATTTCCTTTGGAACAAAATTGATTACCCCGATAAGGTAATCGTTTCGGAAGTGTTACTGGCGCTGGGCGAATCTGGCTTTAAGGCCGGATTGTCGCAAATAAGTAGGATTAAATATGCAATTGAATCTGATATTGCTGACATCACATGGAATTTAGGAGCCATTCAGGAGATTGAAGAATCGGACGATTCGACTGTTGTAAAGCGTGCTTTGGATCGTGAAATACAAAATGATATAGAGCACATTTATATGCTGCTCGCCATGCTTTATGACACAAGATCCATTCAACTTGTAAAAGAAAACATTGAGAGTGGTACAGCTGAAGGGGTAACTTATGCAGTCGAGTTGTTGGATGTTTTTCTTTCTGAACAATTAAAACAACGCGTAATTCCCGTTCTGGATGATCTAAGTATTTCTGAAAAAATTAAACGACTTGAAATCTTCTATCCACGAGTACAATTAAATAAAAAACTGGTGCTTAAGTTTTTGATAAACAGAGACTTTATGCAGAGTAATCGCTGGACAAAGGCGGCTGTACTTTATCTCATTGGAAGCCAGCGCATCGAAGAGTTTACAATGGACTTAATTGCACAGCTTTTCAATCCCGATATGTTGATTTGCGAAACAGCTGCTTGGGCGTTGCATAAAATAAACCCTGATTTATACAATTCTAATGTCGTTAGATTAGGGGAAGACATTAAGCGATCACTCGATAATTCTATTTTAGATAAAGCGGAGAAATCAACCCTGATGTATTATGACAAAGTTCTGTTTTTTCAACGCAGCACTTTGTTTGAAGGGATGGCGGGATTGACCCTATCTTATCTTGCCGACCTTTCGAAGACGATTATGCTACCAGAAGGACAAGTACTTGTGATAGATGAAGAACAAAGTAATGATTTCTATATAGTTTATAGTGGTGAGCTGGATCATTATGATAAGAACCAATCCATAACTAACTATCAGCAAGGACACTTTGTAGGGGAGAGATTGTCGGTTTCTGGCTTCGTTAATTCTAACATCTTAAAAGCCAAAACGGATTGCATATTATTGAATTTTAACAAGGATCGCTTTTATGAACTAATGGCGAATCATATAAAGTTGGCTAATAAGGTTTTGGAAAATATTTGATTTTAGCTTATTTTTCACAGATTTTTTTAACTGAACTGGGATTAAGACTATTTTTTAAGCTTAGATTACTCGAGTAAAACATCTTGAAATCCTCATATTTTAGTAAATTTCTTGTGTTACCGTTTCGAAAAGGATGCTGAACTATTCACTTCAGACTGGCGATTTGAATGACTCCTCTCAGGATAGAGTATATCCTGTTGAGCAGCTCGGTGCAAATCCATTTCCAGGCTTGCGTCCTTTTACGATAGACGATAGCCATCTCTTTTTTGGCCGCGAGGGTCAGGTTGATGAGGTACTCCTCAAACTTTATCAGCATCGGGTTGTGACCATAATGGGTTATTCAGGAAGTGGTAAATCAAGCTTAATGTATTGCGGATTGATCCCTGTTCTATACGGTGGATTCATGACCGATTCGGGACCACACTGGAAGATAATAACCATTCGTCCAGGTAATTCTCCTATAGAAAATCTGTGCCAATCGGCTGTTAATTTTCTGTTGGAAGAAGGTCGAATTGCCCCCGAGGATAAGCAGATTCATAAAACCATAATCAATTCAGTATTAAGAAGCAGTTCTCAGGGCTTGGTAGAGTTAACTAAATATCTCCAAACATCAAGTAATGACAATGTATTCTTTTTAGTTGATCAGTTTGAAGAATTGTTTCGATACAAAAATTCTGGTGATGATGAGTATGCAAATGAAGCAACGGCATATGTAAATCTTCTTCTAGAAGCAGTTACGCAGAGGGAGGTTCCAGCTTTCATGGCGTTAAGCATGCGTTCTGATTTTATTGGAGCATGTGCTTCGTTTCCAGGGTTGACCCAGATGATTAATCAAAGTAATTATTTGGTTCCTCAAATGACGCGCGATCAAAAACGTATGGCTATTGAGGGCCCGGTTGCTGTTGGGGGTGGTAGAATTTCTCAGCGATTAGTAAAGCGGCTGCTCAGTGATATAGGCGACAATCAAGATCAACTTCCCATTCTGCAACATGCACTTATGCGCACATGGGACTATTGGGTTGCTAATTGCGAGGAGGGTGAACCGATGGATGTTCGGCATTATAATGCCATTGGTAGAATAAGTCAGGCTCTTTCGCTTCACGCAAACGAAGCGTATGATGAGCTGTCGATTCAAGAACGCGAAATAGCCGAAGTACTTTTTAAAGTTGTAACAGAAAAAAACTCAGAAGGACTTGAGATGCGCAGGCCTGCAAAAATTGCAGAGGTTGCCGCGTTGGCTCAAGTGCCAGATGATCAAGTGATTGCCGTTGTTGAGAAGTTTAGAAAGCCTGGCAGATCGTTCTTAATGCCAGGAATGCATGTAACCTTAAAGGCAAATTCTGTTGTCGAACTTTCGCACGAAAGTTTCATGCGTATTTGGATTCGTCTTTCAACGTGGGTAGACGAAGAGCATGAATCTGCTCAAATGTATCGAAGAGTGTCGGATGCTGCGGCCATGTATCAGATCGGCAAGACAAGCTTGTGGCGGCCACCTGATTTACAACTTGCGCTTAACTGGCAAAAGAAGCAAAAGCCAACCCGGCAGTGGGCTCAACGATATGATGTCGCCTTTGAGCGAGCAATCGTATTCTTAGATACAAGCCGTATTACCTATGAGGCTGAATTAAAAAACCAGGAAATGTTGCAGCGCAGAATGCTGCAGCGCGCACGGGTAACCAATTTGATTCTTGCACTTTTACTGTTGATCGCAACCGGCTTCTTTGTGTATGGTTTCTTTCAAAAGATTGAAGCAGATAAACAACGATCTTAGAAGCTTTGGCAGGGCAAGATGCTGCTGAGAAGGCAACTGCAGTGGCCACTGAACAAACAAAACGAGCGGAAGATGCTTTAAATGAAGTTAAATTAAGAGAGAAAGAAATAGCGAATAAAAACGATCTTTTGGAAATACAAAAAGATGAACTTGCGAAATCTTTGAAAGAAGCAGAATATCAACGTAATCAAGCACAAAAAAATTTCATTGAAGCTAGCTTGCAGCGAGACAGTGCACGATTTGCTCGTGCAGAGGCCCTTAAAAATTTGGATTCAGCAACCGTCAATTATAATAAGTCACTAAGGCTGCTGATGCTAACAAAAGCCCAATCTCTCGCAGCCAAATCAGAAGGGATAGATGATCCTCAACTAGCGGGATTAACTTCTATGCAGGGATATTTATATCACACAAAATATGAGGGTAAAAAATATGATCCCTATATTTTCAGAGGACTATATTACTCGTTGGCTAAATTGAATGGTTATAATTATAACGCAGTTAAAATTCCGGGTGGCGCAAAAAATAGAATGTATTCTATTGCTGTTTCATCCAATTCTACTACTTTCTATACAACAGGAAGCGATGGAAAGATTGTGAAAGGCGATTATCTAAATCCAGAAATCAAGAGCGCTACTATTTTTGAAAACAAGGGCTTCCCCAATAAAGTCTTGGCCTTAAGCAAAGACGAAAAATACTTGGTCAATGGCAGTGATTCGAGTTATGTAGAGATTATTAATCTGGCATCGCCATCAAAACCTAAACGAGTGGAGGGACACACGCGCTTTGTTACTGATATTGAATTTATGCCTGATAATTCAGGATTTATAACTGCCTCTGCAGATAGAACTCTTCGGTTTACGAATCAGGAGAGCGGACTAAGCAATAAGATTCTTTCACTCCCGTATGACTTGAAATCAATAGACATTAGTCCTAATGGAAAACAGTTAGTTGGCGTGTCCGCATCAGGTAAAATGATTTTAGTTAACTTATCAAATAACACATACAAGGAAATCTGGACGGATGAGTCTTCTATTAAGCTGAAAGACAGCACGAAATCAGTTACAGTAAACAATCGGATTTTATCGGTTGCCTGGAGTCCTAATAGTCAATTAATTGCTTTTGGTGTTGAAGTGTTGAATGAAAGGAGACAACCAGTTCGAGGTATTGTTAAACTTTATAATCTTCAAACCAAAAGTATAAAAGAACTTACAGGCCATAAGTCAGGTATTGCTGATCTGGAATTCAGTCCGGATGGAGCGTTGTTAGCAAGTGCTGGTTTGGATAGCAAACTTCAGATGTGGGTAGTTGATCATCCAGAAGATTTACCAATCATTATGGATAACAACAATGGTTCTGTTTGGGATGTTGATTTCAGCAAAAATTCAAAATATTTAATTGCATCTTGTAACAATGGTGAGATTCGGGTTTGGCCTACGGATCCACGCATGCTTGCCGAACTTGTTTGTCCACAAATGGAACGCAACATGACCAAGGATGAATGGGATAGTTATGTAGGAAAAGATATTGGCTTTGAGTCAACTTGCCAGAGTTTACTAATTAATAAGTTTTGATGAGGCAGTGCTATTTATTATTTTTTGCCTTACTCTTATCGACCGCCCTATGTGGACAGGATGCGGATCGTGAACAAATTATTTCACAAGCTGGTGATGAGTTTAATGCGGGAAGGTTTTATGGCTTACCTGCTTTGCTGAAACCTGTTTTGGATGACCCGAAGACTACCAGCGAACAGAAAGTAAGAGCTTATTTACTGTTAACTCAGGCTTATTTAATTTTAGATGATCCAATCGCTGCCGATGACAGTTATTTGAAATTATTGAAGGCCGATCCTGAATACGTGGCCAATCCAGCGCGTGATCCGATTGATGTTTATTACCTAAGTAAGAAGTTTACATCTACGCCAATACTAACACCGCATTTGCGAATAGGATTAAATACTTCCTTGATAAGGACGATTCGTGAAATCAATACAAGTGGCCTTCCATTGGATCGTAAAGACATTCCTAAAATAGGAGTTCAGTTTGGGGGCGGGGTAGATTGGAACATTGATAATCATTGGAGCATCGGTGTGGAAGGAAATTATTCTTATAAGGCAATTAAGCAGGAAAGAAAAGGCTACTTCTCGGTTAATGGTCAACCATCCGATACGCAGGTTATTTTTGAAAAACAGAATTGGATTGATATACCTATGTATGTAAAATATACTGATGACTCAGGAAAAATAAGACCCTTTGGATATGCTGGGTTTGCGGTTAACCTGTTACTTAGTTCAAAAGGACCAAATTGGTTATTAAAAAATAATAGTTCGGACGGAAGTTCAAAGGATGCGGATGGTGTAGCGGAGAACCTTACTCATAAAAGAAATTTTATAAATCAATCAATTGTAATTGGGGGTGGAGCAAAGTATAAGATTGGGAAAGATTTTGTCTATGCTGACTTACGCTATATGGCAGGGCTAAGCAATCTTACAAAACAAGAAACCAATTATTATGATAAGGATGGCAACTTCGATATTTCTGTAGAAAGGTATGCCTATGTAAGTGACCTGTTTCGATTGGATAATGTATCATTGTCAATTGGCTATATCCACCCGATTTACAATCCAAGAAAGAAAACAAAACCCAGGCTAAAGAATCTCTTTAAGCGGAAGGCAACCCTAACAGAAGATAATCCATAGTATGCGTTGTATTGGTGTTATCCTATTTTTTATTTTAATAAGTACCGCAGCCTGCGATACGGAACGCAGTTTTCCAATACCTGATGAAAACTATTTCTTAAAGTTTTATGGCGAAGAAGGTGAGCAAGAAGGAGTTGATTTTGCTGTGAACTCTGATGGTTCAATTGTAATGGTGGGGAATACTTGGACAAAGGAAGACAAAAGTGATCAGCAGATATACGTAGTAAAGGTAGATGCAAACGGAAATTTAATGTGGCAAAAAAAGATTGGCTTACCTGGCAAACGAGATATAGCAAAAGATGTTGAATTGCATGCTGATGGAAGAATAGTGATTGTGGGAGAAACGGAGATGACGTTAAACAATAAAGATGTCTATATAAAAACGCTTTCTCAGGATCGCAATGAATTGGATAGTGCACGGCATGGTTTAAATAATGGAAGTATTGATACTGATGAGGTGGTAAATTCTGTTACAATAATAAATGGGGGTGGAGGATTTCCGTCAGGATTTTTAGTTACAGGGTCAACTACATTTGTAGCAACAAATGATACTCGTGATATTCATGATGCATTGTTTTTAAGGTTTGATAACTCTCTTAACAGGATTTTAGAATCTGGAGCCTCACCAATTTGGGGAGCAAAATATGGTTATAGTAGTGATGATGTTGCCTACAAAATTATTGAAGTTGATTTTGACACTTATTATGTATTCGGATACTCAAATAGGTTAATTCAGAATTACAATGGTGATTATAATTATTGGTATTTTGCTTTGAGTGGCGATGGGAAAGCTAAAACTGGAGAAGGTTATGTTGGCAAAAATTCGGAAGATGAAATATTAACTTCTTTAGAAATTGCTTCAGCTCAAGCTGGAGGAGGTTATATTTTAGGAGGCACTGCGACAAGTTCTGGAAATACAACACAATCCTATTCAGCAATGCTTTCCAATTTGTTAAAATTTAATGCTAATGATGTTATTCGAGAAACCAATCCAACTGATTTAGGTGACAATACGAATAACTCTCAATTTGTTAAAGTGAGGCCGTTACAAACAAGTGATTCCTTTTTTCTCCTTAGTACAGACACTCAAATACCAAATCAGCAGTACAATTTTGCATTAACAAAACTCAAATTCAATCTTCTTAAAGAATGGCAGCAGACTTTAATCTTTGGTGGTGAAGGTGATGATTTTGCAGGATCAGTCGCGGAACTACCCGATGGGCGAATTTTAATTATGGGAACCATGACTGTTGGACAAAGTTCTACGAAGGGTCAGAAGAAGATGGTGCTAATGAAATTAAATCCTGATGGTAAACTGTCAAAATAGCTTCAATTTGATAGGAATTGGTTACTTTTAGGGTGTCTGTAATTATATAGTAGCTGTAGTTGGCCAATACCTAATCTATGTCCTTGATTCTAAGTTCACTCACATACGATCTCTCAGGTTTTGCCAGTGTTCTTAGCCTTTCATTTTTACTTTCAGATCATCTTGAGTTGCTCGTGGCTGTTTTTCATCAAAGCTTAAAGACCCCAAATTGAAAAAGCTTGTTGAAACCATATTGAGCATAAAAACCTTGAGACGATACCTGATTATCGTATTGTTCCTTTTAACCAGTTTTACGGGTTTTTCGCAGGTAAGCACTTTTACATCCAATGTTGCAACTGGTAACTGGAATGCGCCTGGAAGCTGGACAGAAGTGGGAAGTGACGTTGACAATATTCCAGATGCCGATGATATTGTAATTATTCTTTCAGGGCATAACATTTCATTGAACGGAGCACAGTCGGCTAGTTCAGTAACTATCAATTCAGGGGGTACCCTTACAGCTAGTGGTGGTGGGCTCACTGTTGGTACAATGGCTGTTAATGGAACCTATGTGCATGCTATTGATGGAGGTACAATTCCAACATCAACTTGGGCAGCTAACTCAAACTGTATTGTTACCGGAATAACGGGTACAGTTCCTACAGGTTTTTCCCAATCATTTGGTAACCTGACATGGAACTCATCGGGACAAACAACAAATATCTATTTACAATCTAACATTACTATTCAGGGTAATTTTTCAGTGTTAGATACCGGGCTTCCATTAGATCCCACTAATAGAGCACTTAGAATGTCTAATACTGGAACAGGGTATACGATAAATGTTGCGGGTGATTTTAATGTTACAAACAGCACATTTAAGCTGAATAACAGCACAGGCTCTTGCACAGTTAATGTAAATGGAAATTTTAATTTGAATGGAGGTAATGTTACAATAGTAACAGGCAACGCAAATTCTTCGATTTCAATCACAGGAGATGTTAACATACTGGGGGGTGGTACGCTTGAAATGCAGGAAGATGGCAGTGGTTCGGTAGGTACACTTAATGTTACCGGAGATTTCAATCATACAAGTGGAACAGTCACAGAATCAGGTGGCGGAAGTGGCTTAATTGTTTTTAATCAGGCCGGTGTTCAAACCTTTACATCGGGAGGTACAATTACAAACACGGTTAACATAACTGTTAATAGTGGTACCACCCTACAAACTGCAGCGGCTGGAACTGTAATTGGTGGAAATAATTTTACGTTATCTTCAGGGGCTAGTCTTGGAATTAGATCGACTTCGGGCATTACCAGTGCTGGTGCAACAGGAAATATCCAGAGCTCGGGAACAAGATCCTTTTCAACAGGTGCAACTTATATTTATAATGGTAGTGCAAATCAATCGGCAGGTAATGGTTTGCCAGGCACAGTTTCAAATCTAACAATTGCAAACACAGGAGGTGGTGGAAATAATACTGTTACACTGGTTAACAATGTTGGGATATCAAATGGGTTAGAGGTTAGTTCTGGTGTGCTAGCCTTAGGTGCAAACAATATCACAACCGTGGGCTCAGTGAGCATGACTGGGACTTCTATAACGGGTACAGGAACATTGACACTTGCCGGTAATGTAACAACCGTTTTAAGTGGTACAACCGCCAGCATTAATGCCCCAATTGCATTAGGCGCAGCATCAAGAACCTTCATGGTTCCTGATGGTGGAGCAGATCCAGATTTAGCAATTTCTTCAATAATAAGCGGTGCTGGAGGGATCATTAAAAATGGTGCAGGGGCAATTACAATTTCAGGCGCAAATTCTTTTTCTGGAGGCAGTATCTTAAATGCAGGTACTCTCAATTTAAATAATGCCAATGCTTTGGGTGCCGCTTCAGGGACATTCACAATTAATGGTGGAACTATTGCAAATACAACGGGAGGTACGATTACACTTGCAAATTACCCACAATCTTGGGACGGTGATTTTACTTTTACGGGCGCCCAGAATTTAAATTTAGGAGCAGGTCTGGTAACACTGGGTGGTAATCGTCAGGTAACCGTCAATTCCAGTACCCTCGTGATAAGTAGCGTTATTGGTGGAGGAGCGTTTGGTATAACCAAAGCGGGAGGAGGTGTTTTAGCTCTATCCGGTTCAAATACATTTACTGGTGGGGTAAACATTAATGCTGGAATATTATTGTTGACGAACCCTGGGGCATTAAATATAGCAACCCCTAACGCAGTCACTTTTGGTGCTGGTAGTACAGGCACTTTGAGACTAAATGGAAATAGTGTTACTATTTCGGGACTAAACACAAATGCAGCCGTTGGTACCCCAATTATAGAAACCAATGCCGGAGGAATTGCCGCGCTAACAATCAATTCGAGTGGAACAAATACGTTTGCAGGTACACTGCAAAATGGAGGTGCAGGTACATTGGCCATTATTAAAAATGGAGTTGGTTCCCTTACACTAAGTGGGACTAATACTTATACTGGTAACACAACCTTGACGGCTGGCGCTCTGAATATCAATAATGCATCAGCAATAGGATCGGGAACCTTTAACATTAATGGCGGAACAATAGATAATACTACTGGATCACCGCTAACTCTTTCAACTAACAATCCTCAAATTTGGAATAACGATTTCACCTTTACAGGTACCAGAAATCTTAATATGGGTACAGGCAATGTTACTTTAAGTACCAACATTCAAGCAACAATTGCCGCTAATACGCTTACTGTTGGAGGAACACTGTCGGCAGCTTCCTTTAATCTAACTAAAGCAGGTGCTGGTACTCTGATTTTTGGCAGCAATGAGAATCATGAAACATGGATTGCACGTTTATGGTACGGTTTGAATTTCTTAGTGCGGTTGCCGCCATCCGTGGCCCTCGACATGACCGTAGATATTATTACTTATATCATCACGACAAATTTGGCATTGGCCCAATCGGTGACTCCATTTTTGGGCTTGCCGGTGCCCTCGATCAGGGTCTGCACCGCATCGTAGACTTCGTCCCCGGCGGCGCGGACCCAGATATGCCGGGCATCGCCGAACAGCGAGATCGAGCGGGCTTCATTGCCCAGCCGCACCGGATCGCGCTTTACCTCGGCGCCGCTCAGTTCGATCCTGCTCGCCCGGTTCGGGCAGCAGGGCGACGAATCCCGTATCCGCTGGCGTCCTGCGCCCCGGCTTCATCGGGGCCGCAGAAAAAGAACACCGCCGCCTCGCGGGATGCGCGGCGCAACGCTTTTGAAATCCTTCTGGGTGGCCTTCACTTGCCCAGCACCTCCAGCGCGCGCAGCTTGACTCGCCATGCGCGTGACGATCCGGTCAGACACTTCCTTGGTCAGGTTTTCGAGCGCGGTGTTTTTCGCCGCAGCCGTGGCATATTCGCTGCTGA